>SLOG01000355.1 GCA_007132635.1 Limnochordia bacterium | reverse complement strand
ACGGATTTCCGTATTATCCCGCACATACTGAATGCTCTTGCTCAAATCGTCCCGCTCTACGTGGGTATCTGTTTCTCCAATCTGGCGCCGCCTCTGGCAGTGCCGGCAGTACATGGCGCACTGGTTGGTGACCTTGATGATCAGTCGGTCTGGATAACGGCGTGTAATGGCGGGTGCCGGTGATGTCTGCTCTTCCGACATCGGATCTAAGAGTCCTTCTTCACTGTACTCGAACGCCGACGGCACAGCGAGCCATCGCACGGGACACTGGCGATCGGTGGGATGCATCAACGACGCGTAATACGGACTGATTGCCCAGCGATACTGCTGGCCAATGTCTTCAATAACGCGGTATTCATCGTCATCTAGCTCAATAATCTGGTTTAGTTTCTCGACGGATGTTATTCTGTTTTCCATCTGCCAGTGCCAGTCATCCCAATCCCTTTCAGTACCCCCCAAAAGGCCGAGTATTTTCTGCTTCTGCTCGGCAAACACGGCACCGAGTTCTAGTCCGGATTCGATTGATTCCTGCACCTTTAGATAGTTAGTGATGCGTGCTTTCAGTTCTGTTGCTCTTTCCAGAGAAAGCTTTCGCGATTCTCTCATACTATACAAGTCCCTCCCAATGAATTGGGTTCTGCTTATTGGCTATCGAAATGTCACACTGTCTATCAAGCCCAAAGACACCCAGTTTTCGCCCTCTGCGTTGACCAAAAGGGCCTCGACGTCATCTAGCTGTTGAACTAGCTCTTGCCCTTTTTCCCAACCCAAGACGAATATGGCTGTGGATAAAGCGTCACCCGCGGCTGCATCCGGAGCGATAACGGTGACACTGCGAAGTCCTTCAGCCGGGAATCCTGTTTTTGTGTCAAGAATATGGTGGAAGCGGACACCGTCGAGTTCGAAAAACCGCTCATAGTCTCCAGACGTGACGATCGTCATGTCCGTGATTTCTACGACAGCCAGTAGGGACGCGCTGTCCGTTGGATCCTGAATACCGACGCGCCACGGCCTACCATCTGGCCGTCCGCCAATGGTCGCGATATCGCCCCCAGCGTTGATTATGCTGTGAGTCACACCGCGTGTCTGCAGAACCCTTCTACCTCTATCTACGGCATAACCTTTCGCAATTCCTCCCAGATCAAGAACGGACTCCGAAGGGATCCTAACCTGGTTGGTCATGTAATTCAATTCCACTTCCGAAAACAGTAACGTCTGAAGCGCAGTGTGAAGTTCATCTTGTGAAGGCATAGACGGCGACTCTGTGTTGAAACCCCATAGGTCCATAAGCGCGCCAATCGTAATGTCAAACGCGCCCTCCGTTAGATGACCATACTCTACCCCTTTGGCAATGAGTGCTATCACTTCTTCCGGTACCGAAATCCATGTGCCAGCCGCACGATTGATGCGGTCGACTGCACTGTCTTCATCGAAACGAGAAAACATGCGTTCTACTCGCTGCATCTCTTTCACGGCCTCATCAACGGCGGCTTCGGCTTGGGGCCCAACAGCACGTATCTGCACGACTGTATCCATCATGAATACGGTTCTCTCAGACTCTGTCACCGATGCTGATTGGCTGTAGTATCCCCAACCAAGAAAGCCAATGATTAGAAGGAAGGCCGGTATTGATAGCCATCTGCTAGGTCGGTCAAACAAGCTTTTCATGCTCCTACCTCCCATCAGACCTCAGAACGTTTCTTCTTTAATACCGGTTTCTCGTCCTGAATGTCGATGGTATTCATGGGACAAACCGCGGCACACTTCCGACAGTTGATACACAAATCGTAGTCGATGCGGGCGAGATTATCTTCAACTGTGATGGCCGAAACGGGGCATTCTTTAACGCATCGGCGGCAGGCTATACACCCGACACTGCACGCATCTCTGGTGGGTTTTCCTTTAGCTAGCGAACGACAACGAATATGGACGCCGTACTCATCTCCTGCTAGAACAATAATGTCTCGCGGGCAGGCACGAACACAGTTGCCGCACCCGGTACACTTGTCCTCATAGATTACCGGGAGTCCATTATCGCTCATGGCCATCGCTTCAAAAGGGCAGGTGTCGACACATGTGCCTAGCCCAAGACAGCCATACCCACAGCCCTTGTGACCACCGATCATGTGGGCGATTCGACAATCGCGCGGTCCTTGATAAGTCGACTGTTCGACGGCCTCTTCCTGCCCGCCTTTGCACAGAACTTGAGCTATAACTCGCTGTCCTTTGCCATCCAGTTCGATACCGAGGATACGACACAGCTCACGCGCCACGTCGCTTCCGCCCACAGGGCAGCCGTTAGGCGCAGCTTCGCCACTGACAACTGCCTCGGCAAAACTACTGCATCCGCCGTACCCACAGGCACCGCAGTTAATCCCAGGCAGGGCCTCTTCTACCTCAGCAACCTGAGGGTTGACGTCGACTGCAAATTTCTTCGATGCCACTGCCAAACCGGCGGCGAAAACCGCGCCTAAAAACCCCATGCTCACCAGTGCGATCAAGGTACTATCCATAGAATGGCTGCACTCCTTAGGTCATTTCAGTCGTTAGACCAGGCCTGCGAATCCCCCAAAAGCCATGGAAAGAAGGCCCGCAATAATAAAGGCAATCCCTGCTCCCTTCAGAGCGTCTGGAATATCGGCAAACTCAAGCTCTTCTCGGATACCGGCCAATAACACTAGGGCCAAGGTAAAGCCTACACCTGCCCCTAATCCGAAGATAATCGAGTGACCGAATGAATACGATCGCATGACTAAGAGCAGTGCCATACCTAGTATAGCACAATTGGTCGTGATCAGGGGGAGGAAAATGCCCATAGCCTTATAGAGCGACGGACTCGCCTTGTTGATAAACATTTCCACTAGCTGCACCATGGAGGCAATGACGAGGATAAAAGCTACATTTTGGAGATACGGTAGATTGTAGGGAGCGAGGATGAAATTCTGAATGAGCCATGAGACCGTCGATGCTACCACCATCACAAAGGTCGTGGCCAACCCCATTCCTAACGATGTTTCTATTTGGCGGGAAACGCCCATAAAAGGACAGATCCCCAAGAAGCGTACTAAGACGAAGTTGTTTACGAAGACAGCACTGAGGAATATCAGAGCAATTTCCATTGTTCCCCACCTCCCTTAGGTTATGACCGCTCACTCAGGCGGCGGCCGATTACGTTTAGCAGGCCTACCAAGACCCCCAGACTGATAAAGGCGCCGGGAGGCAGCGACATAATGGTCCAGGGGACAAAACCGTCCCAGACCACGGAAAGACCAAACACGGTACCCATGCCGAAAACCTCGCGCACTGCCCCTAGAAGCGTAAGAGCCCATGTAAATCCGATTCCCATGCCTATGGCGTCTACAATCGAGGCCATAGTTGTGTTTTTCGAGGCGAAGGCTTCCGAACGGCCTAAAACCAAGCAGTTCACCACGATAAGGGGGATGAAAAGACCAAGAACAGAGTGAAGGTCGGGTAGAAACGCATCCATCACCAAGTCGACAATCGTCACAAAAGTCGCGATGATAATAATGTACGATGGTATGCGTACTTTCCTTGGTATGACGTTTTTCAACAGACTTACGATGGTGCTAGAACAGATCAAGACAAAGGAGGTTGCGAGCCCCATGGCCATTCCATAGGTGGCCGCCGTAGTGACGGCCAAAGCTGGGCATAGGCCGATGAGAAGCCGGAAGACAGGATTGTCCTCCCAAAGGCCGCGTACGAGGGTCCGAATTCTGACTTGCATCATTTACCGCCTCCCTTCGTAGGTTCGAATAGCGCGAGGCAGACCGTCTCGAACTGCGTTGACAACGCCAGCGGCGGACACCGTAGCACCGGTGAGACTGTCTATATCGTTGGACAACTCAATGGGATCATCGAGCGTTTTTCCGACAAACTGTTCTCGAAAGCTGACCTCCTCAATGCGCGTTCCCAATCCCGGTGTCTCCGCGTGGTCAAGAACTTTGACGCCAAGAATCTCGTAGGGTTCGAGCGATACACCGACCAGTACTTTAACTGGACCGCCGTATCCGGGACTCTGAGTGACGTACGCAAAACCCAATAACGAGCCATCTTCATCGTAACCTTCCAGAACCAAGATGGAGTCCTCGTCATCAGGTCCGTTGTCGGCTAAGAGCTCTGCACTTCCAGCAAGAATCTCCATGGAAACTGTGTTTGGAAGGACTTCAGCCACGCTTTCTTCCAACTCACGCACGAGATTGGCCTGGATGATCTCATAGGTATAGTTGTAGACCTGGGTTAGCACGGCGCCTGAAACCATGGCAATGACTGCCAGGACGACGACCATGCGTATAGATTCACGCACCGGTGTTCACCCCCCGTCCGAAAACACGACGTTGGGTCCAACGATTGATCAGTGGTGTAGCCCCATTCATCAGCAGTAAGGCGTACGTAACACCTTCTGGCAGACTTCCCCAGAGTCGGATGATGACAAGGATGAATCCCGCGCCAATTCCGAAAACCCACCGGCCGGAAGGGGTAACCGGGGTGGTTACCATATCCGTAGCCATGTATACCGCGGCAAACAACACGCTGCCTGCCAGAAGATGGAAGACGGGGTCTTGACCGAATAGAGTCACCATGACAGCAGTGGTCGCAAGAAAACCGAGAGGCATTCGGAAATCCAGCACACCTCGGTAGAACAGAAAAATCCCTCCTATGAGAACGGCCAGCGCCGAGGTTTCACCCAGTGAACCAGGAATATTCCCGAAAAAAAGCTCGTATGTAGAGACAGCGTTGGCCCCGATTTCAAGGGGAGTAGCCGCAGTGATGCCGTCAATGGGCCGAATCCAAGTAGTCATCGGAACCGCAAACGATGTTGTGAGAAATGCTCTGCCCACGAGAGCAGGGTTGAAAGGATTATTGCCAAGGCCGCCAAACACTTGTTTCCCGAAGACGATCGCCACGACAGACCCTAAGACGACCATCCAACTGGGAAGGTTTGCCGGAAGGATTAACCCCATAAGCAATCCAGTGACTAACGCGCTGCCATCGAAGATGGTTATGGGCCGCCTTCGAATTCTCTGAAATGCGGCTTCGGTTACTACTGCACTCGCCGCTGCCAAGAGAAGAACACGGACAGCCTCCCAACCGTAAAAATAGAGGGCAGCGATAACGGGTGGGAGTAAGGCTGCTAGCACTGTAAACATGATCCGCTGCGTAGTATCGCTGTCTCGTATGTGCGGGAACGGCGCGATGATAAGCTTCAGCTTTTCCATTGTCTTCACCTCAAATCAATCGGCATCGTCTGGAGTGGTGGCGATACGCTCTTTCGCAATGCGAATCCAATGCAGGAGATGTCTTTTTGACGGACAGATATACGTACAGCAACCACATTCGATACAGTCTTCAGCTCCAAACATCGCTGCGTCATCCCAACGCTTGTTCATTGCGTAGGCTTCCAAGCGCATAGGGAGCAAAAAAACGGGACAGACGTCAACGCATCTTGCGCATTTGATGCACGCGATGGGTTCGGGATAGGAGCTCTGCTCTTCAGGAAGCAGCAGAACCCCATTAACAAATTGGGTCACGGGGGCTCGGAGATCGGCCTGCGCGATGCCCATCATCGGCCCTCCTACCACGACTTTTCCCGGAGAGCCTGCAAACCCTCCCGCCGCGTCAATCAAATCGCTCAGTTGAGTTCCTATGGGTACAAGGTAGTTGCCAGGCTGCTTAATGCCAGGGCCAGTCACGGTGACGATTCGCTCCAGCGGTGGAAACCCAGTCCGGACAACGCGCGCAGCAGCCCATGCCGTACTGACGTTATGCACAAGAATCCCTATCTGATGCGGTAGTTGATTAGACGGAACCTCGCGTCCCGTTAAGGCCTTGACCAGTTGCTTTTCGCTCCCTTGCGGATACTTGGAGGGAAGCAGCACAATCTCGATGCGGTCAGAGCCTCGATGACGGTGCATGATCGAGGCCGCCTCTTTCTTTGAATCTTCGATAGCTAAGACCACTCGTTCAGCTCCTGACGCTTTTGCAAGAAGCTTGATCCCGAGGATGACGTCATCTGGGTAGTCTTGCATGACCCGTTCATCTGCGGTCAAATAGGGTTCGCACTCCGAACCATTGATAATCAGGCATTGAGCCGGCTCTTTGGCAAGACCTCCTAGCTTGGCGGCGGTTGGAAACCCAGCCCCGCCCATTCCAAGCAGCCCGGATTCAAGGAGGGTTGCGCGAATAGCTGCAGAAGAAAGCTGAATCGGATCACTGGTCCCGCCGGTTGGAGAATCGACCCGCCTCGTCATCCCGTCACTTTGAATGATCACAGATAGACCTCGGAGGCCAGTAACCTGCGGCCAAGGTTCGATACGTTCAACAGTGCCAGACAGCGATGCATGCACATGCGCTGTTGATGGTCCGTCGGAATGCCCGATTTTCTGACCCATGGACACCGATTCGCCTTTCTTGACGATTGCCGACACAGCATTACCGGATGCATGAATCAGAGGCAGTACGACACGTTCAGGAGCCGTTATAGGCTGTACAGGTGTTTCGGCCGTAGTTTGTTTCAAGGAAGGCAGCCATATGCCCCCGGGAAAAGACTGCTTCATTACTGCAGCACCTCTGTAATCGAGATTTCCAAATCAAACCATTCGTCTTTCCGTCTCCGCACCAGGGAATCCTTGCTGTCGCCAGACTTCATAGACGACAATGGCAGCGGTATTGGCGAGGTTAAGTGAACGGGTTCCAATCATCGGTAGACTGATGTGTCGATCAGGGTACGCACTCAGGACTGAATCTGGCAGTCCAGCTGTTTCACTGCCCAAAACGAGTATTGGGTTAGGACCGAAATCTGCATCGGTGTATCGGCGCGAACTCCCAGTCTCCACAAAAAATGCCTGACTTAGATCACGGCCGGCAAAATCCTCCCAGCTGTCGTGAATAGTGATACGCAGCTGGTGCCAGTAATCGAGTCCGGCTCGTCGCATCCGCCGGTCATCCAAGAAGAACCCTAACGGTCGTATGAGGTGAAGATGACAGTCTGTTACTGCACAAAGGCGAGCGATATTACCCGTGTTAGCCGGGATTTCTGGTTGGTATAATACCACATGCATTATGTCAGCTCCCTATCAACATTCCTCAAAAAAAGCGATAGGCCGCCATAAACTTGACCACTCCTTCGGAGGTCCAACGGGCTTCATATCTCCAGTCTTTGCCGACACGGCTGGTGACAAACACACGCCATTGGTCTGTCCTGTTCACACCAATCTGTAGGACGTCAAAGTCGTCCTCGCCGATAGACCAAACGAGTTCGGCATCTAGAGGGTCGTTGATATCCGTATAGACAGTTATGCTTCCATTGAGCATCGAGTCGCTGGTCACGCGATGCTCGAAACCGAGACGCGAAAAAGCAGCGTGAGAACTGTCGTACCCGATACCCCACCGGATGTTGTGGGGGGAGAAGGACTTAAGAAAAGGCATAACTCGGAATGCTCCTTGCCGCCAGACAGAGACATCAAACTCCAGTCCCCGCCCAAAAACGCCGCTGCGAAGGAGCACATCCCCAGCGACTCCCATTCGGAAATCATCATCAAGGGCCAGCCTTCTCTGACCGGGAAAGCCATCTCGTCCCATATATCCAAGGATACTGTAACGCAAATTGCCTAGTATGGCCGTTTTCGCTGTGCTTCCCCATCCATGTACCTGCTGTGAGTCCATCTGGATGTGCAGACCTCCAGCGCGAACCACCTCCTCATAGCCGAAGAAGCTGATACTGCGCCGTTCGACATCCTCAAAATGAAAGCCAGCAATCCATTCGTAGTCGGCGCGGCCCACAGACAAATGCCCTGTGGTCTCACCAGCAGCAGCAGCTGAGGTCATAAGCAGAATCAGAGTTAAGAGGAGCGTCGTCTTGAGACCGTACCTCAACGAAATACCCCCTACTGGCTGTAAGTGCGACGTACATCCGGCAGAGCTGAAATATCGTCCTTGTCAAGCTCTTGGTCAACGAGAACATCACGAAACCAAACAGTCCCCAACAGACTGTCTTTCTCGTAGACTTCGATCTTCTGCGGGAGCCAATCCGCAGTCAGCCAAATGCGTTGTTCCTGTTCTTCAAAGCCAGTTACTCGTAGAACCCAGTTTGCCTTGGTTTCTTCTGACAACTCATCGTCGCACTCATCGTTTTCGTCTTGAAGCTCGAACTGCGCTTCCCCTGCAGCGTCATCGAGAAGCTCCACCACAAGATCCTCAAAGTCGAAGACGTCGGCCAAATTGGTTAGATCAATCCCCAGTCCCATGGCCGTGTCTTCGGCCAAATCGTCAGCCCGCTTGACCATGATCCGGTCAGCGATGGGCATGTAGACATTCACCTCAAGGGAATCCTGGAATATTACGATGATCTGGCCCTCCAAAATGCTGGGTTCGGTTATTT
>SLOG01000031.1 GCA_007132635.1 Limnochordia bacterium | reverse complement strand
CAACCGGATGTTGAGGGTCGAAAGAAACTTGATGCCCTTGTCGATACCGGAGACGACTGACACTACTGCCAAAAGGGTAATGAGAAAGATTAGCAGAACTTGGATCCCTATATTGAAACCAATGCCCAGCAGATGGTCAAGGCCGCTATTAATCTGCTGAATTCCCAAACCCAGAGACGTCGCCAGTCCGAACAGTGTGGCTAGCACAGCAAACGTATCAATCAAGTCGCCGAGTGGTCCATAAACCCGTTCTCCCACCAGCGGATAGAAAACCGACCGCAGGGAGAGCGGGAGCTTTTTGTTATACGCGAAAAAGGCCAGCGCCAGGGACAACAGGGCGTAGATACCCCAGGGGTGCAGACCCCAGTGGAAAAATGTCGCCGCCATGGCGCTGTGGACGTCTTCCGCTTCGGTGAATATCGGAGGCGCTTCCATGAAATGATGCAGCGGTTCGCCAACGGCCCAGAACATCAACCCAATCCCCATACCTGCAGACAAGAGCATTGAATACCAAGCGGCGTTGGAAAACTCGGGTTTACCCCTGATGCCGCCGATACGGACATGACCTAACTTAGAGAACGCCAGGTACAGAGAGACCATGATAAAGAAGTTACTGGATAAAATGAAGAGCCAGTCAAACGAGGTGACAATGCTGGCCTGCACAGAAACAAAGAGCGCATGAGCCCTTTCAGCATGCAGCAGCGACCATCCAGCGAAAACAAACACGAACAAGGCCGTCGCGGTAAAGACAATGGGATTCATGTCAAAGCCAAACCACCGTATATTGCGGTTGTGCAGTTTTGCGGCACGCGCCTGCCGCTCCGATTGAGGTGCCATGTGTGTCCACTCCTTTCACGGACCACTTCTAAAGACACCTCGCCGTTCCTTCTTCAAAGGATTGGTTCATACGTGTATCCAACATCAAAAAATTCAACACGAATCTGCGGAAACTGGCGCCCCAAGTACATTGCTAGCTCCTGAATTCCTGCGCGTTCTGCCATGTAATGGTTGACCACCAGCATAGGGATGTCGAGATCATACGCCAGCAAGCCCCCGTTGCACGAGTTGAAGCCATCGTCTGTCATAATAAGCAGATCCGGATCCAGCGCAGCCATTTCTGCGGCATTCGTGATCGCTCCGGTCCCAACGACGATCCGCCGCACCGGACGAGACCCGTCGCCAAAGCGGTTCACGACACTCTGGCCCATACTCTTCACCAAACGAAGCACCTGGCTGCCTATGGCATCTACGGTTTCGCCATTTGCATGGCACACACAGTAGTAGGAACCCACCGGTCTGGCATCGGCGCAAAATCCTAGTGCCTTCACCCACGAATCGACAACGCCAATGCCTGGCATCTTGTCCCATGTATCATGGCAGCGCATGACTACCATTCCGGCATCATCGAGCCAGCGCTTCCGCCGTTCGGTACGAGCAGCGCCAAAAGCAGTGTTGAGAAAGTCGTCATAGAAGACCTCTTCATGGCTGATAAAAAAGTTGAGCCCTTTTTTGTGTGCCTGCTCGAGTAGCCTGTCTGTGGGTATCCAGGCTACTGCGATCCCCCGAAGAGCGACGTGCGGGTCACCATGAAGAAAGTGGTCCAGGGTGCTACCCCAGTCCACCCAGTGCCCCATGGCCTGGAAATGGTCCATCACTGTCTGCGGCTGCATAGGCCGTTCACATCCTTCCCTGCGACAACCACTGCTGCCACATGGTACAGTCGCACACCGTGTGAAGTTCAGCCTCGTGATGAACGAGGAAGTCTCCCGCGGCTTGGCAGGCAGTCTGCCAGCCTTCGGTGTCGTCTTGAGCCAAGGCCTGCAGCCCTGGAAGGAGTATCTCGATAAACTGGAGCCCCAGATCGAGGTATCGGTAGGAGGCTGCTAGGTGCGGTGCCGTTTCACACCATGCACTCATTTGCTCTTCCGCCAGTCCGCGAGCCTGCTGCAGCATGGGGGCCACCAGTGCGAGCTGTCGTTGGTAAGCCGACGCCGGCCGCAAGGAAGGATCAAACAAGGCCGGATGGTCCAGCGCTGCGCTGAGTTCTTCGAGAAGGGCCTGCACCTCTGTGCCGGCAGCGCCAAAGGCCGCTGTGAAGTACTCTTCTTTGACAGCGTCAAAGGAAAGGGTCTTATCCCAGAGAGTACGGCCGCTCACCTCCATGGCCAGACCGGTCGGGAAGAAATACCGCTGAACCTGGCAGTTGACCATGCCCTGAAGGCCGATGTGCTCAGTGTCGGCCACATCCTTATGCAAAACCTCGGCGATGTAAAGCCCCGTGGGTTCTACCATGGAATGCTTCCACAGCAAGTGGTAGTCGTACGTAAACCCATCGCCGCTGAACACGCGGCGCCAATCCTGCAGATACTGCAGATTGACAGCGGGCGACTTTGGAAACTGATTGTGGTTAAGCTGGAATTCCACCGGTTGTTCGTCAGTGGCGGGAGCATCCAGCATGGCGCTGCGGTAGCTCCGGGAAATGGGAGCAAACATCAAGACGAATCGGTCAGGGCTTTTGATCGCCGACTCGACTGGTTCCCAGAGCAGATCGACGTAGACTAGGAAGACGATGCGCGTTGTGATGCCTCGCTCTGTCATCTGTTCGTCCAGGGCGTTGAGCACATCGACGTACCAGTCGGAAGGCCGTTTCACGGCGCAGCCCGCACATTCACAGCGGTTATTCTGCCCGTCCGACATCCAGACATGGAGCAGTTCGATCTCGGGACGCTCTGCTGCATAATCGACGATGTAGTTGACTAGGGTGTCAAAGGCTGCGGGATTGGACAGACACAACTCGGTGTTCAGCGGAATCCCGCCCCACCAGTCTCGTACACCGTTGACCTCCGCCAACAGTGCCTGTTTTTCCGGCGGCAGTGCCTCCGTCGTCTGGATCCAGCCGAGTCCCCGCACGCCGAGGCACTCATTGGTCCATCCATGGCCTACCATCTGGAGAATCAGGCCCCGGCGCTGGATCTCCTCGATCAGCTGGTCCGTGTAGGCTGCCGCTGTTTCGACAGGCAGCCGCGGCTCATCGTGGTTCCGATCGTACCAGCGGGTCCAAAATTGGTAGGCATCCTGAAACTGGATGAAGTAGGTATTGAAGCGTTTCTTGGCCATATAGGCTATGGTGTCCAAACCGTGTTCTAACGACAGGCTTCCCTCGATGCAGATGCCGCGATAGCGGTAGCTGGGACGTTCGGTCACGTCGTAGCCGTGCAGCGGCACTGGAACGTTCTGCGGCAGTGTCTCTCCATCAGCTCCGGCTCGCACCCAACGACAACCCAAACTCTCGAGATAGGCGTAGACTGCAAATAGGACACTGCGTTGGTTGAGGCCGGCGGCAATCAGCTGGTCTTCCCGCCAGGAGCGCAGAGAAAAGCCGTCGTCAAAAGGATGGTCAGCCGTCTCGGCTGCCATGATTGCGGAGAACTCCTCATACAGTCCCAGCCAGATACCAGGAGTATCCGGGCTGTACTGCAGTTCGTTTTGGATGATGCACTGCAGATGGGATATTCGGTGCAGGTATCTCTGGATTTCAGTTGCAGCAAAATCCAACACCGCATCATTTCCCACCACGTTAATGGCTAGTACTCGCATCGCATGTGTCCCCCTTGCGCATTGTCACTTTCATTTGCCTAAAGACTGCGTTGAAGTCCGGCCTACACCGCCTCTGCATCGGTTAATGAAACTCTATGGCCAGAAGAGCCTGGGAGAGGGCCTCGAAAATCGCTTCTTCGAGAGCTGCTGGCCGCCAGCCCACTACACGCGCCGCACCCTTCCCCAGTGCTTCGCTCTCAGTGATGCCCATGAGTTCCACATCGACAACGGTGGTTCCGTCGTCCTGCTGGATAAGCCCATCGAGAATCTTGTCAGCGCCGGCAATCGTACCAGGTGGCCACACATTGGCCGAACCGGCTTGGACTAGGCAGTTGATGGTATGCCGCGGCTGGTTGTCTTCCTCGCGCAGAGCAATCTGGAACCGCAGCATGTGCCACTCACGCCCGGGGAGCCACTGGGCGTCGTAGTAGACCACCACATGCTCCGGACCGATATCTGCACCCAGCCCGTCCAACGCCGCAGCTGCAGCTTCCCGGACAGTCTCGGCTTCGGCCGAATTCAACCCCTCGCGCATATCTGTACCCCAGCAGGGGTGCCGTTCATCCGAAATCTCACCAGGACCCGTGGGAATAGTTGCCAACGGGATGTCATCTGTGGGGATGGGTGCCAGCATGAGCTCCTGGCCTATCCAGCCCCGCACCACCAAGGCAGCCTCTTCGTGAACCTCACTGAGAAACAATGGGATCGGCGGTGTCTCGCCCTTGGCAGCCCCCTGCAGGTCCTCCCACGAAACCTCGGCCAGAGGATACATAGACAGAGGGGCTCCGTAATGGGGCAGCAGGACATAACTGGAGTTTACACATCCCTGGCGAGGACATTCGTGAACGTCAGGATGCATCTGCGGCCAACCGTACGTTAGGCGAACTTTTCCGTCTCCCAGATAACGGACCTCTAGCGAGGAGCGTTTAAGGAAATCAATGTCCATTTCAAACGACTGCTGGCCAATGGGAAACGATTGTCCATCTTGGCAGGTGTGAAACCCCCAGGCTTGTTGTCCATGGATCGGAAGGGGCGGTGTAGAGATACGCCCCGTGGGGCTAGCGGGGTCCAGCTTTAACGAGCCGGATTCACGGTACTGCCCCTGCCAATAGGCCGGAAGAACCAGTTCGTCCGGCGGATACTCGTGGGCGGTTACAATCACGTTCACCTCCAATTCTACCCAGGCTTCCACGGATTGCGAAGAACCACTCATGGGGACTGCAATCATCAACAACAACACGACGCTCAACCCGATCAGCGCATTCCCAAACACTCTTCTCCTTAACACAATCCTCCCCCCCCCCTTTAAGTCAATCGCCTTCCAATACCTTAAATGCCAGGTAAACGAGGTGCTGTGATGCCCTCGTCCGTGGAAAAGCGGAGAAAATCAACTCTTTCCTAGAAGCGTATTTAGGGTTTCACCGTACTCTTTGTACACCGACCACGGGTCGCCCTCCAGATGCGGAAGATGCGCAGAACCAGCCATGTGGGGCTCAATGGATACGAAGCCCGCGTAGTCAGACTCTTGGAGATCCTGCAGGATGCGGGTTACACTGGATAAGCCCTGCCCCGGCAGCGTATACCCCTTGCCTTCCCCTGCCCAATCCTTGATATGAACATACCGGATGAATGGCTTCACGGTAGTGTAATACTCCCACGCGTCGGCACCGTCTCGCCCCGTGTTGCCTGTGTCGTACAGAGCCACTAAGTACTCCGAACCGACCGACTCTAACACATCCACCATGCGCCGCCCATTGTAGGAATGCCAACCGCAGCAGTTTTCCAGACCCAAGTATACCTCGGCTTTTTCGGCCAAAGCAGCTAGCTTCCGGAGACGAGCGATACCCTGCTCCCGCCATTCCCGATCACTCAGGTTCTGCCGGTGATACGCCATCACTCGGATGAACTTACAGTCTAGCGCCTGTGCCCGTTCGAGCAAGCTGGGCAGTGATTCCAAGTCTTGAGAGAACGGCTGATACTTCGGGCCGTCCAGCCATAGTTTCCCGATATCTGACGCCAAACAGCTGACTCCCATACCGGATCGGCGGAGTGTCTCAACGGATCGGGCAAAATCCTCGTCATCAAGAGTATCTATGGTCGTCCCGTTAATATTGCGCACCTCAAGGTGCTTCCAGCCCAGCAGTTGGTGCATCTGCACTTGGTCTTCGAGCGAATTTGCGCCTTCGTCGGCGATTCCTGAACAGATTAATCTACCCATCTTAAGGCCCTCCTTTGTTGGACATGTTCTACATTTGTTTTCAAGCTTTCGTATAACCTTTCGATTAATTTTAGCTTCTCCCTCCATTGCAGAAGTTTAATTCGAACAGCCAGAGATATTGTGACGGCCGCGATGAAACTGTCGGGCCATCATTGACAAGCTGATGTCCTGTGATATAATTAAATTCGCAAACGATGTGGACCATTAGCTCAGTCGGCTAGAGCACCTGACTCTTAATCAGGGTGTCCTCGGTTCGAGTCCGAGATGGTCCACCATGAAAATATCGATATGAAGGCCCTTCCCGCTTACATCTGGGAAGGGCCTTCTTTTTTCCGCGTGGTCGTTTACCCGATATCCCGAAAGAGGCAGGCGGCAACTAATTTGAGGAATGCTAGCGAGAGTTTCGAGTTAGGGACAGCCAGAAGGTATGAATTAAGCGATGGTGAATACTGTGAACAAACAGGTCTTTGCGGGGGGATGATGAAATGACTGACAAGATTAGATGGGGCATCTTGGGTCCAGGTAACATTGCTCACAAATTCGCAAAGGGACTTGCTGTGATCAGTGATGCGGAGTTAGTGGCCGTTGGGTCGCGCTCTTTGGAACGAGCGAACTCGTTTGCCGATGCGTACAGCGTGGACGCTCGGTATGGCAGTTACGAGGAGCTGGCCAACGACAGAAGTGTCGATGTTATCTATGTTGCTACTCCTCACCCTTTCCACCGTGAGCACACCTTGCTTTGCCTAGAAGCCGGAAAAGCTGTCTTGTGTGAAAAACCAATATCCATAAACGCACAGACAACCAAGGACATGGTCAACACTGCCCGTGAGAAGCGAATCTTTCTTATGGAAGCCATGTGGACGCGTTTCTTGCCCACCATAGTGAAAGCGCGTGAGTGGATAGCAGATGGACGCATCGGCGATGTGCGCCTTGTTAAAGCAGATTTCGGGTTTCGAGTAGGATGGAACCCTGCCAGCCGCCTGCTTGACCCGAATTTGGGCGGAGGAAGCCTCTTGGATGTCGGAGTGTACACCATTTCGTTAGCCCATTTGATTTTCGGTAGTGCTCCTAGCCAGGTGGCTGGGCTTGCCCACCTCGGGGAAACAGGCGTTGATGAACAAGCCGGCATGGTACTGGGCTTTCAAAATGGGGGATTAGCTGTCCTATGCAGCGCGGTTCGGGCAAACACTCCGCAGGAAGCTCGCATTATTGGAACCGACGGTTCCATCCATATTCCCGACTTCTGGCACTCCACAACGGCCACGCTTAGCGTCGCTAACGAGGTCGTTGATCAGATCGATAAGCCATTTCAAGGCTCTGGCTACGAGTACGAAGCCATGGAGGTAAACCGTTGTCTCCGAGCCGGGGAACTGGAGAGTCCGATCATGCCGCTCCAGGAGAGCATAGAAGTGATGGAAACAGCCGATGAGCTTCGCGGCCAATGGGGCTTTGAGCTTCCGATGGAAAGGATGGATACGTGATGCGGTACGGTATGGTTCCGGGATTACCCCAGAAACTATCGCGTCTGGTTCTCGGCACGATGATCGTCTCCACGCAGGACACACAACGCAGTTTTCAATTGCTGGACGCGGCCTTGGATCTGGGGTGTAACACCCTAGACACGGCGCACGTGTATGCGGGAGGCAATAGCGAGAGGGCTATAGGTCAATGGCTTCAGGAGCGCAAGAATCGGGACAAAGTCACCATTATCTCCAAAGGGGCGCATCACAACGCCGACCGCAAACGCGTGACTGCTTTCGATATCACCGCAGACCTGCACGATTCGTTGGCGCGATTGCAGACTGACTATATCGACGTGTATCTCTTGCACCGGGACGACCCGGATGTTGCGGTCAAACCTATCGTTGATGTGCTTAATGAGCACTTACGGGCTGGGAAAATCCGCGCCTTTGGGGGCTCCAATTGGCGGCATGAACGCATCGAAGAGGCCAACCAGTATGCCAAAGACCAAGGGCTTACGCCGTTTGCGGCCAGTAGTCCCCATTTTAGTCTGGCCGAGCAGGTGGATGACCCCTGGGGTCCAGGGTGCGTCGCCATTAGCGGGCCTAAGGAACAAGATGCGCAGCAGTGGTATGAACAGACGCAGCTAGCTGTGTTTGCCTACAGCAGTCTAGCCCGAGGGTTTTTCTCTGGAAGAATATCCAGGGAAAACTTTGAGCAAACCAGGGACACTCTGGACGCGGCATGCCAAAAAGCCTACTGCCACGAGCCGAATTTCCAGCGGCTGGATCGCGCGCAGGAGCTGGCCGAGGACAAAGGCGTATCGGTACCTCAGCTTGCTCTGGCCTACGTTCTGAACCAGCCTCTCAATATGTTTGCGCTGGTGGGAGCCGCTAACCGAGAGGAACTAGAGGCAAGCGCCGCCGTGAGTGACCTGGTGTTGACCTCAAAAGAACTCGCTTGGTTGGAGAATGGAGTTAATCTATAGGCCGGGGAACAAGATGATGTTAATCTCGTCGCCATCCCGCTCTCCGTGCCCACCCTGCCAAATCTCTCCGGTTTCCGGGTGGCTACTCATTCCTGCGGAATCACCCATCAGACCCTGGACCTCGATGCCCATGTCTTCT
>SLOG01000379.1 GCA_007132635.1 Limnochordia bacterium | reverse complement strand
CTTGGTCGGGGGTGTAATGAAACTACAGACAGAAGGATAGGAAGGCGTTGATTTTCTCCGCTTTTCGACGGACGAGTGCCGCTTCACCTCGTTTACCTTAAATGCGAGGTAAACGAGGTGCTGTGATGCCCTCGTCCGTCGAAAAGCGGAGAAAATCAACGCCTTCCTATCCTTCTGTCTGTAGTTTCATTACACCCCCGACCAAGAGTATTGTTCCAATAGCCGCCATCCACAACATGGGTGTCAACAAAGAGGAAACGCCGACTCCTAGAGTTAGAACATCCCGCAGCGCATTTGCTGCCCAACTCTGAGGCGAAACTGTAGCAATCAACTGGATTACGGGCGACGCATCATCAATCGGGAAGAAAATCCCGCCAAGCATGGTACCAACCATAACAACGCCCATTGCCACTGCCTGCACTTGCCCTTGAGACTTCAAAAAGCCAGCCAAGAAGAGGGCAAGGCCTGTCATGGCAAAAATGTAAACCACTAGTACCACAATGGTTGCCAGAAATCCTTGGTTCCAAGGTGCTCCAAACAAATACTTGCCAGACAACAGTAGAATCAGCGACTGCGCCGTAGCCATCACAAACAGTCGGATGAAATATCCTGCCATGATATGCCAGTAAGTCGTAGTGCTGGCTAGCATTCGTTGCCATGTACCCGTCTGTTTCTCTTCCAAGATATAGCCTCCAGCTGAGGTGATGATGTTGAGCCCAACGAACATAACCAAGACTCCCAAGATAGCCATTTCATAGACCTCAACCGGAAGAAAGCTCATCACCCATGTCATCATAATGGGGAGACCCACCAGGAACATCAGATACGTTGGATCCGCTAAGATTTGCCGTACACCAACCATAACAATTGCCGAAGTTTTTCTCATAGTAACCAATCCCTCCCTTTGTTTTCCCAGTTAGTCTCGCAATGCTTTGCCTGTCAGCTTGAGAAACAAACTCTCCAGATTCGGCTTTTTGATTTTAATCTCGGACACCGCAGCTCCCAGCTCAAAAATCGCCGCAGAGGCCAAGGGTAGAACCTTCTCTGCATTGGATGTAACCAGCTTCAGCTGGCCATCTTGAACTATGACCTCTTCGACGTGGGACAGCGCCCGGATAGCGCCTTCTATATCATCGGGAACGGTATTTACGCTGATGGTCAATTCTTGAAACTGGCTACCCTGCTCAAGAAGCTCCGGAAGGGTCCCTTCGGAAATGATCTCTCCATTGTCCATAATGGCAACTCGGTCGCAAAGATACTCGACTTCCTCTACATAGTGACTCGTATAGATCACTGTGATATCTCTATCTTTCAAATTTTTCACGGTCTCAAGAATATGATTCCTGGACTGAGGGTCAATGCCTACAGTGGGTTCATCCATGATTAGTAGTTTCGGGCTATGGATAAGCCCTGCAGCGATGTTGAGCCGCCGCTTCATTCCCCCAGAGAATTTAGCGACTTTCTCATCTGCTCGATCGGCTAGGCCCACCACCTGAAGAACACGGTTCACGGCGTCGTCAAGTTCATCAGCAGTTACGCCATTGATGGTTCCCCAAAAGCGAAGATTCGCCTTGGCGGATAGCGTGGGGTAAAGCGCAGGCTCCTGAGGCACGATGCCTGTTAATTTCTTGGCATTTGCTCCATCTATACCAACACGAAAACCATCCACTACTACTTCCCCAGAATTAGCTTTTAACACTCCGCAAATAAGCGCTATGGTCGTTGATTTTCCGGCACCATTTGGCCCTAGTAGCCCAAAGACCTCCCCTCTTCGAACGGAAAAGCTTGCACCATTGACTGCGTTGCGAGATCCAAATGCTTTCTTGAGTTCTTTCACCTCTAATAACGTCATCACACACTCTCCTCATAATGGTTATCTTACATCTCCGCGCAGCTCTACTGATCAAAACTGTACCCGGTAACGCCTGTCTTAAACGTCTTTAGAATCGTCCTTCGTACTCCACGCATGAAATGCTTGACCAGCATTGGTTAAAAACCGAAGGATGGATTCATCAGAGATTGAAGCATACGTTCCCGAGGTTACCAACGTGGCCAACCCATGGACGAAAATCCAAGTGTACTGAACCAGCTCGTCATGTCCTGTACGCTGTAAAGTTTCAAGGGCCTTTTTCTCTTCGCTATCATCACCAAAATCCGATACAAATGTCTCACTCATGCCTGATGAGTCCTCCGAACTGAGTTTTTCAGGACGTTCCAAATAAAGGTATCGAAAAAGGTTGGTTTCATCTCGAGCAAACGCCACATATCCAAAGGCAACGTTTAAGAGTGTATCGGGGGTGACCGGACGTCGCTGAAACTCCTTCAGCACTTCTCGAGCTTTGATACGCACATCTTTCTCTAGATCATCCACAGATTTCACCCTTGAGTAGATAGGCATGGTCGAGGAACCGATCTTCTTTGCAATGGCCCGGGTGGTTACTGCACGCCAGCCATCTTCGCGGAGTATCTCCAACGCAGCTTCGATTATGTTCTCGTACGAGTAGACACTAGGTTGAACCATTATAATCACGTCCCTCAAACAGGTATTTATGGATAATGACCATCGTTATAGTAAAGCAATCGTTATAGAGTATAACTTACGTTATCTCGTATAACTGATGTTATTATATATAACGCATGTTTTTTTGTCAAGCCTTTATCGACAATTCCCGGAAAAATCTTCCCCCTCTACTTTCGCCCAAGCTTAAGGGCCAGGAAAAATTAACGCAAAAAAGGCAGCCGCACAAACATGCGACTGCCTTCCCTTCCTCAAGAAGCACCTGAAAGCTTCTGTTGCTCGCAGTTAACTTGGTGATTTGGAGCTCAACGTGCTCCGAACTGTTAGACAGGATGTGGCCTCGCCGAGTTCGTTATGCAGGCGAAACAGTTCTCCGCAGGATTACTCATAGTAAAGAGTGATCTTGTAGCGCTCATCCACGTATGTCTTAAGATGGATCGTCGTTGGTTCATTGGGGGTGAAACCCGTGAAAAGCGGGGGTTATTATCTCGGGGTTGTTATACCCAATGTCCATGAAATGGTGCTGAATGTCGAAGGAAAAGAGGTATAGGCAACGATTTAGCGATGGGCTCAACACCCTGAAACTCCCTTGGATTTGCTGTCCCGATAGGATGAGTCTCCCTTTAGTATCGATAAATGGCTGCAGCGCAGGTGCGGCCAGGCATCTCGTCGGCTGACAGACAATGAATCGTGCCCTTGTGCAGGTACGTTTGCACGCCCGCATAGTCTAAGAGATCCTCAGCAAACGCCTCGGAATCGGGGTTGTGTTCAACCGTGTTGGTTTCGTGGTCAATGGCGCCTGGGACCGATGTCTCTGTGGCAAGAAACAGTGTATCGATTCGCCCATCCCTCGCAGCAAAGACGATCTCCTCGATGTTGTCGCTCGCCCCTCCGGTGCTCAGCAGTTCATGGTAGCGGGATTCGTCCTTCTCGCGATGCTGCTGAAAAACAGATTCTGCAATCGGCCATGCCTGCTGTTGGAGTTCATTATCCAGCAATGACTCCGGATTTTCTTCCAAAAAGTCGTCAAGTAGGCCGCTGTACCTAGTTACTTCCTGGTAGACGGGAAATAGATAGTCTACGCCCGCGAAGACCAGAGGAAGATCATGGTTCTTCAACAGCGTCCCGGAGTTCGACGCGTCCAGCACCGTGCGGTGTGCATTGAAGCAAACGCACATGCTGTTGACTTAGAGCTAAGACATAGAAGCGATCGGCGAGGCTGAACAAACGGAGCAGGGGTTTTATAAAAAACCGCTGTCCGACTATGGCAGCCTCTTGAACTTCAAAGGGAAGCCGGAAACAATGAAACGTATCCGGGCCGAGCAAGATGGCCAGTCCGTTCTGCTGGTGCTTCCAAAACAGGGTGTCATCGACCAGCTTCTTGATCGGCTTCAGCAGTTTTTCGATTTGTTTCGCTGGCACGTCAAGAGTATCCAGTTTTCGCTCTGCCTTAAGCAGCAGGTTCTTGAGGCGAATGCTGCCCTGCTTGGCTTCGGGCCCTACTTCATGGGTGGGGACGAAAAAGGACAAGCACGGTCGCTCGTTCTGGGGCTGTACGAGAGCGTTGAGAGTATCCCGATCAAGTGTATCCATGTGGATCCCTCCTCTCAAGCCAAGAGCCTTCGAACCGATGAACGCCGCGGGATTTAACGAGCCTATCAGGAGAAGCGAGTTCAGAATCAAACAGTGTTCGTCTAATCTTGCTTTTCCCACTCTCCATTTTGCTCACCCCCATAGGTGCCTGCACCGCCTATACTGTAAGCTTCTCTCAACTGGTCTCCAATTGTAAGCACATTGTCAGCAAGCTCAACCCCAGAGCCGATAGTTATGGTTCTAAGGAAGTTTAGGCGAAAGGCGAAGAAAGCAATATACTCAACACTATCTGGTAATACTAAATCAGTTAGCCTATTATTTTGAAAAGCCCAACTATATATATGGGTTACCGTATCAGGGAACACTATACTCTCGAGACCGCTATCAGTGAATGCTTGAGATGAAATAGCCGTCACCTGGATATCGCTGGGAATAGCCTCTACCAAGTTTAGATGTGGATCAGGCGTCCCAATATGACCATAAACGCTGACACGATCTGCCGAAGACAAAAGCACTACATAGGAGGACACGCCGCCACCGAGTTGAATCTGATCTTCTGACAGGCCAAAGAAAGCTTTCCTACCTATGTCAGTTACCGAATCGGGAATCACCACATGGGTCAATCTGTTATATGCAAATGCGCTGTTGCCTATACTCGTTACGTCTGATGGAATTTTGAGGGAGGTCAGATGATTATACCGAAACGCCTGCGGTTTGATATTCGTTACACTCTCAGGAATAACTACGTGTTCTATATATTTATGACCGAATGCATTTAAGCCAATACCAGTTACCGGAACGCCGTCTATCGACGAGGGAATCACCACATTACGTCCACCAGCGGACTGGTCATACCCTGTTATCTCTCTTGTTACAGAATCGAAAACAAAGTGCTGCTCTGCCGTCACAAGGGTCACATCAAAGTGACCGATCACCACCCAGAGTCCGTCAACCGCCACTTCTACGGCAACGTGTGTATAGACCCCACCTTGAGCGACTGAAAGAGCTATGCTAGCCGTACCATCGTTGTCAAAGAAAACGTTGTCTGACTCTAGCCAATCCCCGCTGGAAATACTAGAAACTCTTACCAAATGATCGTTCGATACAGCATGTCCATAGGTATCCTTTATCTCTAAGAATAGAGTGACACTTGCATCCCCAGCACTTACCCAGTCTTCACTCGCACGCGTCACATCCGAGGTTGCCCCATCAACGGCACCAGGTAAAATCTTTACACTAATATGATCAACGACAATCCAAGTCCCTTCTACGTCTATTTCTACTGCAATGTCACTATAATAACCCAGAGTTGCCATAGATAGGGTACAACTGCCTAGACCTTGGTTACTTAGGATCACAGAACTCTGTGCCATTAGATCACCAGGCGTATCTCTGGAAACTCGAATTTGATGCTCGCCACGTATCGGAGTCCCGTGTTCATCCTTCAGTTCAAGTCGAATCAACACGTTATCGTCCCCAGCGGGAACCTCTCCATCTGTAGATACGCTCGACATCGCTGGATGAACGTGCCCGGCAACCACAAGAGAAAACTCATACTGGTCTGTCTTGCCAACTTCATCAGAGACTTGCATGACAAACTCAAAAGTGCCTGATTCCGAAGGAGTTCCCGTTACGGATGAGCCACTCAATGTCAAACCGTTAGGTAGACTGCCCGCTGTTTTCGAAAAATCATATGGCGGTAATCCACCCGATGCAGACAACTCATAGCTGTAAGCTTGGTTTAATGTAGCCTCGAATGGAATCGCGGGATCAAGGACTAGAGCCTCCAATACAGTTACGCTAAGAGAAGGCATTCCCGGGTACCCATCAACTGTTCCAATCAGTTCCATTGTGCCTGCTATTGTCGAATCTATGTGGTCAGGATCCCAAACGACGCCCACATCCAATGTAGTACCATCACTGATATCAGCTAGTAAAGTGCTTGGAAGGAGAACCTCTTCAGAGTAGGATACGATTATTGGTTCGACACCGCCAAGAGCTGTAATCGTTGCTGCTGGTACCCTTACCATTACGTTGTAATCCTTCTGGGGTTCACCTTCGGAAAGGATTGTTAACCAGTGCAGTGTAGCTGTTAAAGTCACTTCGGTGTCCATTTGTCCATAGGAAGGCTGGCTCACGAAGGTCCCGTCGTTACCAATGTAGTTCGTTTTATTTGATTCCCATTGTTCGACGGCGTAGACTGTATCCCCAAAGAGAAACAAACGAGGAAGTACCAAATCCTCCAACACTGCGTCCAGGTCAACATCAGGGTTGGCTAATTTAAACGCTTCAGTTAAATCGTCATCAGAAGCTTCTTGATATTTTACAGGGTCCTCCAAGACTGTTACGACCAGCTTGATATTGTGGTGATATCCTATTAAAGAACCGTCTAACTCCACTTCGCCTTCTAGTAACGTATCCACCGCTTCCGGATCCCAACTGACCGAGATGTCGCGTGTAGTTCCGTCACTCATATTTGCCATTACCGTCTCAGGCAAGTCCACAGTACTGCCAAAACTCACTTGAATGGGTGTCGGCTGTACGACAGATTCGATATCAGGCTGTGCGAATATGGCCACAATCGACCGGGGACTGCTCATTTTGATGGCATATTCATTATAATCAACAACAGTAATAACCTTGCCGGCATGGTCTCCGGCCCACCCCTGAAAGAAACTCCCGTCCGCTGGCGAGACCTTTATTGTTACTACGGCATTCTTTTCAAATACTCCAGATTCGGGTTCTACTTCGCCGTCACCATCAACCGCGATCTGTAGTGTGAAGGTCTGTTTGCTGCCGCCACCAATGCACCCGCTTGCAAGCGCCACGGTCAGGAACACAACGAGAAGCCAAGCTTTTCTCCAATGCTGCAAGCAAACTCCTCCTCATACTTAAAGCAAATCTTGCACAAACAGAACTCCCACGATACATACCCGGGTCTATTTGGTCCACCTATGGACTCGCTGCAGCATCAACATATCCAACTGTTCGGCATTACCATCCATGGATTCCAAAGCTGTTTTAGCCAGCTTCGTTCCCACAGCTAATCCTAGTTCCTGCTGTTTTATCTGAGCGGCTAAAGATGCAATGCCTGTGACCATTTGTCTTCACCATTCTTTCGAGGATCCATAATCAATGGCCATGGAGCCTCCCCGGTAGGTCTACGCCTCCTGCCCTTGCTGTTCCCACGCATCAAGCTTCTCTTGAATCAGGTCGTACGTGGTGCTGGAGATGTCCGGCAGTTGTCCGCCAAACAGATCCTCAGCAGCGCGAAAGCCCTCCTCAATGGCGCTGCGCATGAGAGCCATCTTCTCTTGATCGTCTCCAGCGAAAGCCATAGCCATTTTCACAATTCGGTCACTCACGACTTCTGGGCTCAAAGCCCCTCCTTCGCCGATTAAAGCCTGTGCTTCCTGAACCGCTTGATCATCAACTTCAACAGTATGCGCGTCATCAGGGTCTATACCGAGAATGTCCTGAAAGCTCAGCCCTTGCCGCTCTAATAGCTGGCGCACGATGTCCTTTAACCGAGAATAGGCCTGATCACTTTCTTCCTTAAGTCGCTGTATGGTCTCCATGTCGGCTCCCTTGGGGCGGTCATAGGTCACCTTCGCATCGGTTTGGCTGACCCTCAAATACATATCCGTCTTAGTTACTCTCGCCTCACTCTTGTGCCCGCGATTTCCAGTCTCAACATCCTGAGCCTTTTGCTGGCTACCCTCCAGCCATTTTTGTTTGGGCATCACGCCCTGCTGTCCGATCTTTTTTATCATCCTGTAATCCTCCCCTCTCGCTCTATCTCGCTTAGAAGGCTGTTGATGTTCTCGAATTTGACGAGCGCCGCCTCACCTCGTTTACCTTAAATGCCAGGTAAACGAGGTGCTGTGATGCCTCGTCTGTAAGAAAACGGAGAAAACCAACGCCTTCTTAGGCAACCTTCCATGGCCTCCCAATGCTAGTTATTTTACCCTAATGCGTCATTCAGGTTATATCCTTCATATCGGCCTGGATAGACGTTACCTTTAGCCAAATGCCCAAGAACTTGAGTTTTGCAGTCTCCTGCGGATAGAACAACCACAAGACTTTAGTGTTAACCTTGATAGAAGTACATAATTCTGTTATAATTTACACAATTGCTTGTCCTAAAGTAGTTGGTTTTCTCGGTTTTGACGAGTGCTGGTTCACGCCGTTTACTAAAAATTCCAGGCAAACGACAGCCCTTGGCCCTCGTCCGTAGATAAGCACCGAAAACCAACCTTTTCTAGACAGAAGACTAACCTGTCTGAAGATAGCTCGGAGAGTAAAAGGAG
>SLOG01000388.1 GCA_007132635.1 Limnochordia bacterium | reverse complement strand
TTACCGGTGAATGTGTTGAATTGATTAGTTTCAGGGGCAATAAGCTGAACCCTGAATCACTTGGTTTATAGTATAAAGCCTTACAATTGCCATGCCTTTCAGGCCTGGCGATAATTTTCCTTTGTTTGTCATATAATTAATATTATGTTAAATTGAGTAAATTTATTTGTACATTGCTGAAACTATATTTAAGATATTTCCCCTACTCATCACCGGTTAAATACAGAAATAAAAAAGCCGGAAAACAATTCCGGCTTTTCAGAGATCAAATAATTTTATAAGTTATTGGGAGGTATCTCCTGCTTCACGTCCAAGCTTTCGGTTCATCTCTTCAAGCTTGTCCTCCATTCCAAGCCTGTAATAAAGAACACGCAAAGTTTCCATTGTATATTCATCATCAGGGTTGGCAACATGCGCCTGCTCAAGATATGGAACTGACTGGCGGAGAACTTCAAAAGCAGCGTCCCTGGCTTTCTCATACTCTACGTTATCCATTATCTCATTGGCTTCCTCAAGCAATTTCACAGCCTCATTATAATATAGTACACCCATATTGTAGTTGGCATCGAAAAAGTCAGGATCTATTGCAAGAGACCTGGAATAGGCTTCTTTTGCCTTTTCAGGCTCACCCATACCGTCATAGAGGAAACCTTCCGCATAATGGAACGAAGGGTTATCCGGTTCCTGTTCCTTGGCAAGCTCAAGATATGTGAGTGCAGCCTCGGCATTGTCGGCCGCCATATAATAGTTAACAAGCTCAACCAAAACCATATTATCCTGGGGGAAGTTTTCAAACCCCTCCTGCAATATTCGTTCGGCCATTGTTGAGTCACCCAGTTCAATGTAAGCGTCTTTTAGCATTACGTAAAGATTTCCTTCGCCGAACTCCATATCTTTAGCCCTGTTAAGGTATTCGACCGCTTTCTCGTAATTGCCGGCCAGAGAAGCAACAAAACCGGTATTAAAGATAAGACCCGTATCAACAGGTTCTGTAAAATAGGGTGAATCTGCTACTTTAAGGGCATATTCAAAGGCCTCGAAAGCTTTCGGATAGTTAGCTTCTTCGTAATGAAGAACTGCCTTGTTAACAAACTGCCCGTTAAGACGGATAAATGCTTCCTGTATCCGGCTTTCCTGGTTGGCAGTAAAAAGACGACGGAAGAAACCGAGTTCCTCTCCCTCCTCGTGAATCTCTATAGCTCTCAGGAAAGAATTATAGGCTTCCGGAAGTGGATTATCATGTATAACTTCTTTCTCCGTATAGCCTACCAGGATACCGTTTTCAAAGTATACCTCAATGTTTTCGTAGACCCAGACATCACGGACACCCATGTCGGTTTCTGTCCTGCGCTTTTCTTGCGGGCTTCCCATAAACAGGTTAAGCTCATCCTCAGACATACCGAAATACAGATACTGGATGTTAACATCAAAGATATCCTGGAAAACAATCCCCCTGTCAACCC
This sequence comes from Limnochordia bacterium, assembly GCA_007132635.1. Classification (GTDB taxonomy): domain Bacteria; phylum Bacillota; class Limnochordia; order Darwinibacteriales; family SLO01; genus SLOG01. The sequence continues at coordinate 6,972 of SLOG01000388.1, read as the reverse complement.
ATGTTTTCACCCTTTGCCTGTGACTTTCATCCTCTATTCTTGAGTTGCTTCTTTCGAGACGTCTTTCAACAGATTCTGGTGTCAGTTCCTGTGCTCCTGAAAACAAGGTAAAGCCCAAAACTGCAAATACAATTGTGATTATTCGTTTCATGATAAAGATTTTTTTGATTTTTTAATACCTTGCGGTACTCTCTTCTAATTATTTACGCTTCAAATGTACAGCATATTTTAAATATACTCAAATTTCCTGCCAAAAACATCATTCATTTGCATCACTCCCATTATCAGAGATATCAGCATCTGATTGTATATCCGGAGTGACCTCTTTTTCATCATTTTCCGAACCGTTTTTTTCTACAATGGCCACTGATGCCATGGTTTCACCTTCCCTCAGGTTTATAAGCCTTACACCCTGTGTTGTGCGTCCTGTTATCCTTATCTTACTTACCTCCAGTCTTATAGTTGTCCCGGATTGGGTAATCACCATCAGGTCATATGCATCGGTAACCCCTTTAACATTTACAAGCTGACCGGTCTTGGGCGTTATATTCATAGTCTTGACACCCTTGCCACCCCGGTTGGTTATCCTGTAATCAGCTATCAATGAGCGTTTACCATATCCGTTTTCAGACACGACCAATACATCCTGGTTCCCGTCTTCAACACATATCATCCCGACTACACGATCCTCTTCACCAGCAAGAGTTATACCCCTTACTCCGCTTGCTGTCCGCCCCATGGGCCGGACATAGGATTCAGGAAATCTGATGGCCCTGCCAGAACGGACTGCCAGTACAACATCTGATGTACCACCTGTCAGCCTTGCTTCGATCAGGTAGTCTCCCTCCCTTATATTTATTGCATTTATACCATTGGCTCTTGGCCTGGAATATGCCTCGACCGAGGTTTTCTTGATTACCCCGCGAGCTGTACAAAGCAAAATATAATTGTTTTTAATAAACTCAGGATCAGTTAGATTTTTCACATTAATGAAAGCTCTTATTTTATCATCAGGCTCTATGTTGATGATATTCTGAATTGCACGACCCTTTGAAGTTTTTGTTCCTTCAGGAATTTCCCATACCTTAAGCCAGTAACACTTGCCTTTCTCAGTAAAGAACAGCATTGTGTTGTGCATAGTTGCAACAAAAAGGTGCTCAAGAAAATCCTCCTCACGGGTACTGCTTCCTCTGGCTCCCATTCCTCCCCTTTTCTGGGTCCTGTAATCCGTCAGTGCAGTTCTTTTGATATATCCAAGGTGTGATATGGTGATAACTACCTCATCATCAGCGTAGAAGTCCTCCGGATTGAATTCACCTTCATCCGGGACTATCACCGTTCTTCTATCATCGCCAAAACGCTCTTTTATTTCAAGCATTTCGTCTTTAATAATCTGCATTCTCAATTCTTCACTGGCAAGTACTTTTCTCAGGTAATCTATCAGCTCCATCAGCTCACGGTATTCTTCACGAACCTTATCTCTTTCCAATCCTGTAAGCCTTTGCAGCCTCATATCCAGGATTGCTTTTGCCTGTACCTCGGTAAGGCTGAACCTGCTTATAAGGCCTGCCCTGGCCTCATCCGGTGTTTTTGATGCACGTATCAGGTTAATAACCTCATCAAGATTATCCAGGGCGATAAGCAGCCCTTCAAGAATATGAGCCTTTTTCTCACTTTGTTCCAGATCATATTGGGTGCGGCGAACAACGACCTCGTGCCTGTGCTTTATAAAATACGATATTACCTGCTTCAGGTTGAGCATCCTGGGGCGGCCGTTTACAAGGGCAATATTGTTAACGTTGAAGCTGGTCTGCAACTGAGTGTACTTATATAAGTTGTTTAATACAACGTTGGCAACTGCCTCTTTCTTAAGTATTATAACAATACGCATTCCGCTCCTGTCTGACTCATCGTTGATGTAGGATATGCCTTCCAGCTTCTTGTCGTTGATCAGTTCAGCGGTTTTTCTTATCAGCTCGGCTTTATTTACCATGTAAGGTATTTCCGTAACAATAATCTTGCCCCGGCCGGTTTCGGTGGTTTCGATTTCTGTCTTTGCCCTTACAACTATTCTGCCTTTACCGGTTTCATAAGCATCCTTAATTCCCTGTACGCCGTATATTATTGCACCTGTCGGAAAGTCAGGGCCCTTGATATGCTGCATCAGTTCAGAAATCTCAATCTCAGGGTTTTCAATATGTGCAATAATTGCGTCGGCTGCTTCAGAGAGATTATGCGGAGGCATGCTGGTTGCCATTCCCACCGCAATGCCTGACGCACCGTTTATCAGAAGGGTAGGTATTCTTGTTGGCAGAACCGTGGGCTCTTCCAGGGTGTCATCAAAATTGAGCCTGAAATCCACAGTATTTTTGTCCAGGTCAGCCAGCGTTTCTTCGGCAATTTTCTGGAGCCTTGCCTCTGTATACCTCATTGCTGCAGGGCTGTCACCGTCAACCGACCCGAAATTACCCTGGCCGTCAACAAGTGGATAGCGCAGTGACCAGGGTTGTGCCATTCTCACCATTGCCTCGTAAACTGAGGAGTCACCGTGTGGGTGGTACTTACCGAGAACTTCTCCCACTATCCTGGCAGACTTCTTATGGCCCCTGTTTGACATTATGCCAAGTTCCGACATACCATAGAGCACCCTGCGGTGTACAGGTTTAAGTCCGTCACGCACATCGGGCAGAGCCCTTGAAATTATTACCGACATTGAATAATCAATGTAGGCAGATTTCATTTCCTCTTCAATATTGACTTTAAGTAGCCTATCTCCTTCTGACATTGTAATTTATATGATATTTATGCTGATTGATCAGGTAACAATAAACAATAGCCTTCCAGGGCTGTTTAATTAATATGTGAGCTATCCGGCTTTTGTTGATATTTTGAGTAAATCCGGGCGCTAATTTAGCCATAAATTGTGTAAAATTGTTCTGAGAAATCTCATAATTATCAACATCCTGTTCTTTATAATTTATTATTAACTTTGTAATGTTATTTATTAAATTTTCAAGTATATTATAACTTATGGATGCAAAATTTTCACAGAGGGTAAAAGATGTGTTGTCTTACAGCAGGGAGGAGGCTATTCGTCTAGGAAACAGAAATATAAGCTCTGAACATATTTTTCTTGGGATTCTGCGTGACGGTGAAGGGGTAGCCATAGACATACTTGTATCCATGGGGCTTGATCTTGTTGCCTTGAGGAAAACAGTTGAGGATCATTTAAGGTCCGGCACCGAGCTGACCCCCGCCGAAATGGAGAATGTACCCCTGCTCAAGACTGCAGAGAGAGTTCTCAAGCTTGTGTACCTGGAAGCAAGGTCGCTCAAGAGTGATACTATTGATACGGGACACCTTATCCTTGCAATCCTCAAGGATGAAACAAACCTTATTACCCAGCTGCTTGAATCTGAGAATATTGATTATTTCGTATTTAAGGATGAGTTCGACCAGAAACTGCGTGAAGCCAGGGCAGAGTATCCCAACGAAGACGATGATGATGCAAAGGGTCCATTTGGGAGCGGAAAGCAACCGCAGTCGCCCGGAGGTAAATCAAGCTCGGAGACCCCCGTACTTGATAACTTCGGGATCGATCTGACCAAGGCAGCTGAGGAGGACAGGCTGGATCCCATTGTGGGAAGACAGAATGAAATTGAAAGGCTTGCCCAGATACTGAGCCGCCGGAAGAAGAACAATCCAATACTTATAGGTGATCCCGGTGTCGGCAAATCTGCTATAGTTGAGGGTTTGGCGCTCAGGATCGTTCAGAAGAAAGTCTCCAGGGTCCTGTTCGGCAAACGTGTTGTTACACTGGATCTGGCTTCTATTGTTGCCGGCACCAAGTACCGGGGACAGTTTGAGGAGAGGATAAAGGCAATCCTGAATGAACTTGCCAAGACCAACCAGATCATTTTGTTTATTGATGAGATACATACCATTGTCGGAGCTGGTGGTGCAACAGGATCTCTAGATGCTGCCAATATGCTGAAGCCTGCCCTGGCCCGGGGTGAAATTCAGTGCATCGGAGCAACAACTCTCGATGAGTACAGGCAGCATATTGAAAAAGACGGCGCACTGGAGCGCCGCTTTCAGAAGATAATGGTTGAGCCAACAACACCTGACGAAACCCTTGAGATACTCAACAATATCAAGGAGAGGTACGAAGATCATCATAATGTATATTACACCCCTGAAGCCATTCACGCATGTGTCAGCCTTACCGGCAGATATATATCTGACAGGCATCTTCCTGATAAGGCGATTGATGCTCTTGATGAGGCCGGATCAAGGGTGCATATATCCAATATAGTGGTTCCCGAGCGGATCCTTGAACTTGAGCATCTTATTGACAATACCCGACAGGATAAGGTTAAGGCTGTCAAGAACCAGAACTTTGAGCTGGCTGCAAGGCAACGTGACAAAGAAAAGGAGCTACTGGATCTTCTCGAAAATGAAAAGCAGAGATGGGAAAAGGAGCTGTCAAAGAATCGCCAGGTTGTTGATGATGACAAGGTAGCAGAGGTTGTTGCCATGATGACTGGTGTTCCTGTTCAGAGAGTTGCCCAGGCTGAAGGGGTAAGGCTGCTCAAAATGGGCAGTGAGCTAAAGGAAAGGGTTGTAGGACAGGACGAAGCGATTAACAACATTGTAAAGTCAATCCAGAGAAACAGGGCCGGTCTGAAAGATCCGAACAAACCTATCGGTTCTTTCTTTTTCCTGGGCCCCACAGGTGTAGGAAAAACTCAGCTTGCTAAAGTACTGGCAGAATATCTTTTTGAGAGCGCCAACAACCTGGTGCGGATTGATATGAGCGAGTACATGGAGAAATTTTCAGTGTCGAGACTGGTAGGAGCTCCACCGGGATATATTGGTTATGAGGAGGGCGGACAACTTACAGAGAAAGTGCGCAGGCACCCCTACTCTGTTGTTCTTTTTGATGAGATTGAAAAAGCCCATCCGGATGTTTTCAATATACTGCTGCAGGTGCTGGATGACGGACAGTTGACTGACAGTCTTGGCAGGAAAGTTGATTTCAAGAATACGATCATCATAATGACATCCAATATCGGGACCAGGCAGATAAAGGATTTCGGCCAGGGAATTGGTTTTTCGACAGGAGCACGCGAGGCATCCTCGAATGAGCACATGAAAAGCATCATACACAAGGCTCTTAAAAAAGCATTTGCTCCTGAATTCCTTAACAGGGTTGATGATGTTATTACATTCAACCATTTGAAAAAGGAAGATATACATAAGATAATTGATATTGAACTGAAGGGGCTCTATGAGCGTATGGACAATCTTGGTTATCAGGTCAAGATATCACCTGCTGCAAAGGATTTTGTTGCTGAAAAAGGTTATGATATACAGTTTGGTGCAAGGCCGCTCAAGCGATCAATTCAAAAGTACCTTGAAGATCCTCTCGCTGAGGTGATAATCAAATCAGAACTAAAGGAGGGTGATGCTCTTATAGTCGGATATACTAAAAAGACAGAAAGCATAAAAATATCTGTCGATAGCAAAACCCGGCAGGAGGCCGGTGAAAAAGAGAAAAAATAGAAATATTCCTCCGCTATAAAACGCTTCCTTACGGGGGCGTTTTTTTTCGGCCGGTAGCACGGGCATACAGGTCAAACTCGCCGGCACCGGTTACGAGTACGTTAGTAAAAGCACCTGCGGATAAATTGCCGGTTTTATCAATAAACACCTCATTGTCAACCTCGGGAGAATCATATTCGGTCCTGCCGGTAAAGTGATCATCCTCTTCGCTGTCAATTATTACCCTGATCTCTTTTCCTATCATCTGCCTGTTGAAACCGGCTGATATCTCCTGTTGAACCTCCATGATTTCAGCTGCTCTTCTCTCCTTTTCCTTATCGGGAATGTCATCATTTAAATTATCAAAGGCCCAGGTTCCCTCCTCATGTGAATAGGGAAACACACCAAGTCTTTCAAACCTTGCATTACTTACAAAATCCTTCAGCTCATCAAAATCGCGTTGTGTCTCTCCCGGGTAACCGGTAAGAAGTGTTGTTCGAAGTACGATACCCGGGACCCTGTTCCGTATCCTGTCAATCAGTTCAAGGGTTTTTTTTCTGTTAATTCCCCTTCTCATTCTTTTCAGGACGTTGTCTGATATGTGTTGTAAAGGGATGTCGAGGTACCGGCACACCTTCTGATTGCCGGCCATTACCTTAAGGATATCTTCCGGGAAACCGGCCGGAAAAGCATAATGAACCCTTATCCATTCAATATTGGTTATTTCGCTTAGCTGCTCAAGCAGTTCTCCCAGAATAATTCGGCCGTAAAGGTCGGTGCCGTAAGATGACAGGTCCTGGGCTACAAGTATCAGCTCCCTTACTCCTTTTCCAGCCAGCATCCGGGCTTCGCTTACCAGACTCTCAACAGGCCTTGAAATATGCTTACCCCTGATTGCAGGTATTATACAGAAAGAACATTTCCTGTCACAACCTTCAGAGATTTTGAGATAGGCATAATGTGAAGGAGTCGACAGCAGGCGTTTTTCGGGAGCGCAAAATGTGGCCGACAGGTTCAGTTCGCGGCGCAATCCATCAAATGCATCACAACCAAGGATAATATCAGCTTCCGGGATCTCCCGGATAAGTTCTTCTTTGTATCTCTCTGATAAACAGCCGGTAATACAAAGTTTTCCTGTCTCCCCCCTTTTCCTGGCTTCTGCATATTCAAGTATGATGTTGATCGATTCCTGACTGGCATCATGAATAAAACCGCAGGTGTTTATTATGACAGCATCATATCCGGTTCCGGGGGCATCAAAAACAACCTCCCAGCCGGCAGCGGCAAATTTTGCCATCATCGACTCTGAATCAACAAGGTTTTTGGAACAACCCATGGTTATCATGTTTACACGCATGGGCTTCATTTGAACAATGAAGAGACGAATTCAACCCGGTTGAACGGGAGCAGGTCATCAACTCTTTCACC
>SLOG01000112.1 GCA_007132635.1 Limnochordia bacterium | reverse complement strand
TGGAGGCGATGCATATGCAGCTGGAGCAGATTATTCTAGGAATTCCTGTTTTGCTTTTAGCCATTTCCATCCATGAGTTTGCCCACGGGTACGCGGCGCACAAACTCGGCGATCCAACGCCCGCTAGCCAAGGGAGGCTGACGCTCAACCCGCTTGCTCACCTTGACCCGCTGGGTGCCCTTATGCTGTTGGTCTTTCGATTCGGTTGGGCGAGGCCGGTTCTGGTCAACCCGATGTACTTCCGGAACCGCCAGAGGGGAATGGTTTTCGTCGCGGTAGCCGGTCCTTTGGCAAACCTTCTTCTGGCGTGGGTCTTTTATGTCTGTCTTGCTTTTGTGCTTCCGCTTGTCCCGATGTTTGCGGGACATGCTGCTGTACAGCTCTTCTGCTTGACCGGTGTGCAGCTCAACTTGGGTCTTGCCGCATTCAACCTACTACCCGTTCCACCCCTTGATGGGTCGAAGATACTTGGAGGAATGCTTCCTTCCCGATATGCCCACCACTATCAGAGATATGCACAGTACGGCCCTTTGGTGTTGATTCTACTGCTGATGACTGGAACAGCGCAAATGGTTCTCAGTCCCATTTATCTGGTGCTCTTGCGGATCATCACCGTCTTCGGGTAGCATGCATGGGTTTGATGAGCTATTTGTCGAGTAAGGCGGGTGTTTATTTGGACTACCAAATTCACATTGACGTTTTCGATGGTCCCTTTGATCTCCTTCTGGATCTCATTGACCGCCAAGAAGTCGACATATGGGACATCCCAATTGCTGCAATTGCCGAGCAATTTCTGCAGTACATTCGCTCTCTGCAGGAACGAGACTTGGTTGTCAGCGGGGATTTTCTTGTCATGGCTTCAACCCTTCTGCAGATAAAAGCCCGTATGCTTCTGCCCGCGCGGGCTTCGGACGATGAGGAGAATCTCGAAGAGGATCCTCGAGATGAACTGGTTGAAAGGCTTTTGGAGTATCGCTTTTTCCGTACGGTGTCTGATCACTTGGCCGAACGCGAGGAAGGAGCTGCGAGGTTTTTCCCGCCGTTGCCCGCCAAAGAAACGGCGATCAGGCCTCCAGTGTACTCAAACCCTGTCGGCGATGTGTCGCCCGCAACACTACGGCGTCTTTACGAGACGGCCAAAGCGGCTTTTCTGGACAATGAGCAGCGAACGTCCGATACCATTCAAAGAGTGGTTTCTTTGGCCGAGTGCGCTGTGAACATTCGCCAGGTGATTGCGGAGCGTGGAGAGTGCCGGTTTATCGACCTTCTGCTGCAGCGTACTCGTCCATATATCATCGCGTCGTTTCTTGTTGTTTTGGAGATGATTCGTCATGGAGAGATCATTGCTGTACAGCACAAAGACTTTGGCGACATTTTCGTTTCGTCTCCAGCTAAGGGGGATCGTGACCATGACCTTGGACGACGCAGAGCGCATTGTTGAAGCTTTGGTATTGGCATCTCCCAAACCACTGACTAGCGCTAGAGCCGCAGACGTCCTTGACATCGATCCGAATCTCGTTGAACGTCTGTTTGAAAGATTAGAAAGCCGCTATGAAGGTCGTGGCATTACCCTGCGCCGCATTGCCGGGGGAGTACAATTCACCACGCATCCTGACTATGCTGAATGGATAGATAGACTTGGACGTCAAGTCATTAACACACCATTGTCGCCGGCCGCTCTAGAAACACTTGCTATCATCGCTTATGAACAGCCAGTGACACGCGGCGACATTGAAAAGATTCGCGGAGTTCGCTCGGACAGCGCTGTCAACTCTCTGCTTGAAAGGGAACTAACTGCAGAGGCTGGACGGAAAGAAGGTCCCGGACGCCCTATTCTATACCGTACAACAGACCAATTTCTAGTTCATTTCGGCCTAAATAGTCTTGATGAACTCCCACAACGTGAAGCAGAGCAAAATCCACTTGATTCTTGAGAAACGACCGTTCGCTGCGAACCGGTTTTTGTTAGCCACTTGTTTGGGGGAAGAAGCCATGAAAGAACGACTTCAGAAAGTCCTAGCACATGCCTGCATCGCGTCACGTCGAAAAAGCGAGGCGATGATCGCCGCGGGGCGTGTGACTGTTAACGGAAACGTGATTACGGAGTTAGGTGTCAGGGTGGATCCCGATTTGGACACCGTCACCGTTGATGGCCGCCCAGTGGGCAAGCCTGAGGGGCATGTGTATGTCGCTTTGAACAAGCCTGAAGGCTACCTTACGACAGCTAAGGATGACCGCGGTCGTCGGACTGTGCTCGATCTGCTGCGAAAACTCCATGTGCGCGTTTACCCTGTCGGGCGGCTTGACTACGACTCAGAAGGCTTAGTGTTTTTGACCAATGACGGCCAGCTAGCTCATCGCGTGATGCATCCTCGCCATCAAATACGGAAAGACTATCTAGTTGAGGTAAAGGGAGCGATAGGACGGGAGGCAGTAGATTCGCTTCGAGTGGGTGTTGAGTTGGAGGACGGAATCACCGGGCGCGCTTTTGTGGAAATCTTATCTCAAGATAACGTCAGTTCGCTTCTGAAAGTCGGGATATATGAAGGACGCAATCGTCAGATTCGGCGCATGTTTCAGGCGGTTGGTTTTCGTGTAGTCCGTTTGAGACGTGTGCGGATTGGGCCACTCAAGTTAGGCAGTCTCGGGGTCGGCCGCTACCGTATGCTTTCACCCAAGGAAGTGGCTGCCCTGCGTCAGGCGGTGACTCGCGGTTCATGAGCAGTGCAATAGGTGTAGTGGGAGCTGGCGCTGCTGGTTTGATGGCAGCTGGTGCTGCCGCTAGGCAAGGCGGTCCAGTTGTGTTATTTGAAAAGACCAGCAGAACGGCGCAGAAGGTACGCATATCCGGTAAGGGACGCTGCAATATGACAAACGCCGCTCCTTTGTCCAGCTTTGTCGATAGATATCCAGGGAACGGACAGTTTTTGTACGGCGCCCTGCATCGTTTCACAAATCATGACGTACGGGAGTTCTTCCATCGACTTGGAGTGCCGACCAAAGTTGAGCGCGGGGGGAGAGTCTTTCCCGTGTCAGATAATGCGAATTCGGTTGCCGATGCCTTAGAGAAGTGGGCAACAAATTCTGGTGTTCGTATACAATATGACACCGATATCTGCTGCCTTGGTGAGTGGACCTTGGCGAAACGTGAGGTTATAGCAAGCAACGGCGATCGATTTACTGTGGGAGCTTTGATTGTCTGTACAGGGGGCATGAGTTATCCCAGAACCGGTTCGTCGGGCGACGGATACCGGCTTGCTCGCCAGGCGGGGCACAGCATTGTGCAGCCGCGCCCTGCATTGGTTCCGCTTCGAACGGACGCTGACTGGGTATCGCCCTTAGCAGGTCTTACCCTTAGGAATGTCGAAATAACGGCTAGACATGGACTGACGGCTGTCCGAGAGTTTGGTGATATGGAGTTTTTGACCGGGGGTGTTAGCGGTCCAACTGTTTTGACAATAAGCCGTACGGTCGTAGACTGGTTGGATAAGGGAGCGGAAGCGGTGGAGATGGCCGTTGATCTGAAACCCGCGCTGACGCCAGAGAAACTGGATCAGCGACTCCGGCGAGACTTCCAGAAATACGCCCGCAAGCAATTCCGGAATGGGTTGTTTGACCTGCTCCCTAGAGACCTTGTTCAAGTTATCGTGGCTTTGTCCGGCATCTCTGAGGACAAGCCGGTCCATCAGATTACACGCCATGAACGGCACTTTCTGGCGTCTCTATTAAAAGCGGTGCCGCTCAGGATTACCGCTGCCTATGCAATCGATACGGCCTTGGTTACCTCGGGAGGCGTCAATGTACGAGAGATAAACCCCAAGACGATGGAGTCCCGCCGGCTTCCCGGCCTGTACTTCGCCGGTGAAGTGTTGGATGTCGATGGGGTAACGGGTGGTTACAATCTGCAGGCCGCATTTTCCATGGGATATGCGGCTGGAGTGGCGGCTGGCGAACAGTACATATCGTGGGGGGATTAGCTCTGATTGTGGGAATCCGCGGTGCGACTACCGTGACAGAAAACACCAAGCCCGAGATAATCAAGGCAGCGCAGGAGATGGTAACAGAGATCATGTGCCGCAACAGTCTGACAGAAGATGACTTTGTGAGTCTTCTGTTTACCGTCACTCCAGATTTAGATGCTGCATTTCCTGCTGAAGGCATCAGGGAAATGGGTATCTGCAGTACGCCGCTCATGTGTGCAGTTGAGATCCCCGTGAGAGGCAGTCTGGCGCGGTGTATCCGTGTTTTGGTCCATTCTTATGGTGTATCATCGAAAAGGAATGTTAAGCATGTGTATCTGCGGGATGCAGTGCGCTTGCGCGCCGATCTCGCTGGAGGTGAGACGGAATGACGATTCGGTTTCGGCAGGAAATCCTGGCGATCGAACCATATAGTCCGGGAAAGCCGATCGAGGAAGTGAAGCAAGAGTACGGATTGACAGATGTAATCAAGCTGGCCTCCAATGAGAACCCATTAGGGCCAGGGCCCCTGGCTGTATCGGCTCTGCAGAAAGCGGCAGGCGATGCCCATCTATATCCAGATGGGAGTTGTAGTCGTCTGCGTGAAGCTCTGGGCAAGAAGCTGGCAGTGTCGCCGAGTCAACTCATAGTAGGAAACGGATCCGATGAGCTCTTGAAGCTTGCGGCCGAAGTCTTCTTGGGGCCTTCAGACTCGGTCGTCATGGCTGATCCCACCTTTAGTGAATACCAATTTGCGGCGCGGCTCATGGGAGCTTCCGTGCGTCGAGTTCCGCTCAAGGACTTCCGCCATGATCTGCCAGCAATGGCCAAGGCCGTGGATGAATCGACGCGTATGGTCTTCGTGTGTAACCCTAACAATCCCACTGGGACGATAGTGACCCATGGCGAGTTGAAGGCGTTTTTGGAGTCTGTACCTGCTGGGGTCGTTGTCGTGCTGGATGAGGCCTATGTTGAGTATGTCCAAGATGATGGGTTTCCCCGAGCTTTGGACCTGATAGGAGACTATCCTAACCTTCTCATTACCCGGACGTTCTCGAAGCTTCATGGACTAGCGGGGCTGCGCGTCGGATATGGCATCGCTCAGCCTGAACTCATAAGCCTGCTGCAGCGGGTCCGCGAGCCTTTTAATGTGAACGCGTTGGGGCAGGCGGCTGCTGTGGCAGCGCTGCGGGACTTCGAACACGCGGCTCAGAGTGTCCAAGTCAATGAAAGTGGTAAGTCCTTTCTTTATGACTTGTTTACGTCTCTAGATTTGTCGTATGTCCGAACAAACACGAACTTTGTGCTGGTCGATGTTAGGCGAGACAGCAAAGAGGTTTTTCAAAGACTACTCATTAAAGGGGTTATCATCCGGTCCACTCACTCTTTCGGACTGCCCACTTATCTTAGAGTGACAGTCGGAACAGACGGGCAGAATCGTCGCTTGGCAGTGGCTCTACGGGAGGTTCTGGCGTGAAAATCGCTATTGACGGACCGGCTGGGGCTGGCAAGAGTACGATCGCTCGTATTGTTGCTGCGGAGTTGGGATGTCTATATCTGGATACGGGGGCCATGTATCGTGCTTTAACCTATGAGGCGCTCCGTCGCCGGCTTGATCTTAGCGACGAAAAGGCATTAGCCGCCTTAGCCGCTGCTATGGATCTTCGATTGGTACCTGGACGGCGTGGAAGGGCTCCGAGAGTGTATGTCGGCGGGCGTGAGATCACTCGGGACATTCGTTCGCCGGAGGTGAGTCATCGGGTTTCCCAGGTAGCAAGCCATGCCAAGGTTCGGGAGGCCATGGTGCGACGACAGCGAGCTATTGCTTCGCAAGGTTCGGTTGTGATGGACGGGAGAGACATTGGCACGACAGTCTTGCCCGAAGCCGATCTGAAGATTTTCCTGCAGGCATCGGTGAAAGAACGAGCGAAAAGGCGCTCGCGTGAACTTCGCCGACAGGGGCACAAGGTGCGGCTTCGGGAACTCGTCCATCAAATTGCGCAGCGTGACGAAGCAGATTCAGAACGAGCGGCATCACCGTTAACGAAGGCTCCCGATGCCGTAGAATTGGACACGACAGAAATGTCGGTGCGTCAGGTTGTGCAGACTATACTCGAGTTGCTGAACCGGGGGGACGGTAATGTATAGGATATTGAGGGCGCTCTGCCGTGTGCTTGTCATCCTATGCTTCGGTTTGGAGGTTGAGGGTCAGGAGAACGTCCCTTCTGAAGGCGGTGCCATCATAGCTTCCAATCACGTCAGCTTCATTGATCCAATTGTGGTCATCATTGGAGTAAAGCGTCCAATCCATTATATGGCCAAGGAAGAGCTTTTCCGCTCTCGCCTGCTTACCGCTTTTTTTCGTGGTGTCCACGCGTTTCCGGTGCGTCGAGGCATGGCAGATCGGAGCGCCATTCGGGAAGCGCTTGCCGTTGTATCAGATGGTTCGCTTCTGGGGATTTTCCCAGAAGGAAGACGTTCTCGCAGTGCTGAATCCCTTCCTCTGCAGCGAGGTACGGCCTTTCTTGCGTGTAAGTCAGGTGTGCCCATCATTCCTGTGGTGGTGGTTAACACCGATCGCCTTCGCTTCCGACGGCCTCTGCGGATTAAAATCGGGGCACCGCTTTTTTGTGAGACCCGAAATAAAGTGTCTAAGGCAGATATCGCGGAAGCAAATTCGAGGATTTCCAAGCGATTTTACGATCTTCTTAAGCAGGAATCTGTGGGTTTGTGAAGAATTACAAAGACGGGCGGATGTATGAAGTGTTGTACGCCGCAAGACAACAAGGGGAGGGGGATAGGTGGAGATAATACTGGCGGAGGCTGCCGGGTTTTGCTTCGGGGTTCAGCGGGCCATCAAGACTGCCCATGAAACAGCCGACAAAACCAATCCTCCGATTTACACATTAGGTCCACTAATCCATAACCCTCAGGTTGTAGCTGAGCTCTACGAAAAGGGTATAGAAGTCTGTGACCAGCCCGAGGATATAGATGCAGGAGTTGTTATTGTTCGTTGTCATGGAGTACCGCCAAAGGTTTTAACAGGACTGCATGAACGAGGTATGAAGGTCGTTGATGCAACCTGTCCCTTTGTGCGAAGGGCGATGCGTTGGGCAAGTCAGTTGACGGATGAAGGGTATCAGGTTGTTATTGTAGGAGACGAGTCTCATCCTGAAGTAAAAGCGATTTACGGTGCATCAGGTGAGACCGCCTGGATAGTCGAAACACCTCAGGCCATTGACGAACTTCCGGCAGCAAAACGCATAGGTATCATTGCACAGACGACCCAGTCCACAGCCAACTATCAGCAGTGTGTTGGTAAGTTTATTGGGCGCAGTGAGGAAGTAAAAGCCTTTGACACCATCTGCACAGCGACAGAACAACGGCAGTTTTCTGCGCGGGAGTTGGCAGCCCAAGTGGATGTAATGGTGGTAATCGGAGGACACAACAGCGCCAACACAAAGCGGTTGGCGGAAGTTTGTCAAGAGAGCGGTGCCCGTACGCATCACATTGAGACAGCCGAGGAGCTTGAGCTTTGGTGGCTGTCTGGGGCAGACAAGGTGGGTGTGACAGCCGGAGCATCGACTCCAAATTGGTTAATTCAGGGGGTAATTCAGAGAATGACAGAGTTTACTGATGACAAGTTAAGGCCTGAGGAGAATGAGACAGTGGACAACACAGACGAAGTTGTCCAGGAGGCGGGAGTACCGGAAGGCGAAGAGACAAAGCCTGTAGAGCAGTCCGAGACACCAGCCGGAGAAGCTGCTGATGTCGGTGATGCGGAAGAGGATCAGGAAGAACCCCAAGAGCAGGAAGAGCGGGAAGAGCAGATGGCAGACTATGGGGAAATGCTTCCGACTCTCACGCCGGGTACCATCATCGAGGGTAAGGTTGTCCAGATATCCGGCGATGAGGTGCTTGTAGATATTGGCTATAAGTCTGAAGGGAGAGTCCCTTTTAATGAACTGGGGTTAAAGCCGGATCAGAAGCCCGAGGATCTCCTTAGCGTTGGGGATGATGTAAATGTGTGGGTTCTGAAAGTGGATGAAGCTGAAGGAAGCGTCCTGCTTTCTAAACGGCGCGCCGACGCGAAGGATGCGTGGGAAAAGTTAGAATCCATTTATGAGCAGGGCGAGACCCTAGAGGCAGCGGTGACCCAGACGGTTAAGGGTGGTCTGTTGGTTGATGTAGGAGTGCGAGGATTTATTCCAGCGAGCCACATTTCGCGGAACTTCGTTGACAACTTAGACAAATATATCGGACAGACTTTGAAGTTGAAGATCATTGAGCTGGATCGGCAGAAGAACAACGTAGTGTTTTCGCATAAAGAGGTTCTTGAGGCCGAGTATCAAGAGGCGAAGGAGAGGATTCTTTCGACCTTGGAGGAGAACACCATCGTCGATGGTGTGGTGCGCCGTCTAACTGACTTTGGGGCATTTGTCGACATCGGTAGCGGTGTCGAGGGCCTTCTGCACGTTTCGGAGATGGCACACAGTCGTGTGAATCGTCCGTCTGACGT
>SLOG01000188.1 GCA_007132635.1 Limnochordia bacterium | reverse complement strand
CTCCAGCCATGACACCTAACAAGTGTCTCTGTTTGATATACTGCTGGATCTGAGGAAACCGCCACAGGGCCTGCGCCAAAACGGGACGCGCCCAGAGCAGATTGGCGAAGAGCAGTCCACTTAGGCCAATCCATGCAGCGACTCGCAGTCCCCACTCCCACAACAAACGGTTCAAGAGCATCTGCGACAAGTCTAAGGACTCAAACCACCACCAGTCCATAAAAAAATGGGCTCCGGACACGACTAGCAAGCCCAGCAACAGTAAGACGACTATCAAAGCTCCTAACAGCTTCTGAATCATATCGAACCCTCCCAACCGTCTAGCGAGCGATCATCCAGAATGGCCTGCAGCTCCGCACGGTCAAAGTGATAAGCCTCCTCGCAAAAGTGGCAGATTAACTCTGCCTTGCCGTCCTCAAGCACGATCTGCTTGAGTTCATCTTTGCCTAATGTGTGCAGACCTTCAGCAAACCGTTCTTTCGAACAATCACACACAAACCTGACCGCTTGCCTGTGAAGAATCTCCAAAACATGGTCCCCAAGAGTCATGTGCAGGATGTCCTCAGGACTCTTTCCGTTGGCGATCAGCGAACTTATCGGCAGTAACGTCGGAATCCGCCGTTCGAGTGTCGCCACCACGTCACCAGCAGCTCCGGGCAGTAGCTGCAAGATAAGACCACCACTAGCCGCGACCGACGTGTCCGGATTGACCAATACGCCTACGCTAACTACTGATGGGGTCTGCTCAGAGTCATAAAAATACCGTGCGAAATCATCCCCGATCTCACCAGTTTCCAAAGGGACTATGCCCCTGTAGGGCTCCTTCATGTCCAGGTCGCGGATTACATTGAGTGTCCCCGGCCCTACAGCCTCTCCCACAGGCAGCTTACCTCGGTCATCTAACGGAAGCTCCACTAACGGATTCCCCACATAACCACGCACTCTGCCGTCTGAGTCGGCGGATACAACGATGGTACGAAGGGGCCCAGTACCTCGAACCTGCACCGTAACCGAACCGCTCTTCTGCATACTGCCCAGCACTAGAGAAGCTGTCATGGTCCGCCCTAAGGCAGCCGAAGCAATCGGATACAGCGAGTGTCTCCGCCGAGCATGGTCAGCCAGCTCCGTCGTTCGAAGCGAAAACGCTCGCACAGCTCCATTATAAGCGACGGCCCGCACCATATAATCACCTGTCAAACCAAAACCTCCCTCAATAATACAGCCAAA
The DNA here is from genome assembly GCA_007132635.1 of Limnochordia bacterium. GTDB lineage: Bacteria > Bacillota > Limnochordia > Darwinibacteriales > SLO01 > SLOG01. The sequence goes on along the minus strand of SLOG01000188.1, from coordinate 7,297 downwards.
TCACCAGAGCTGTCAGGGCAAGAAGCACGATAAGACCTAGGTAAATACGCTGTTTGCGGCGCTGCGCTGCTCTCTTCTTGCGGGCCTTTCCGCGTTCGATGGGGGCCGGGGGATCCAAGAAATACTCGTACTGAGCTATGACTTCACCCGGATCCAAGTCTACAGCTCTCGCATAGCTGCGAAGAAAACCGCGTAGATAGACCTCCCCAGGGATTCTGTCGAACTCGCCATCTTCAATGCTCTCGAGATAACGGTGTTTGATCTTCGTCTCGTTTTCCAGATCATAGAGGGACAAACCTTTGGCAACTCGAGCTTCGTGCAGCAAGGCGCCCAATTCTTTCATATCACTCACCTCGCTGATTCCAAAGTGGATTCATCGACAAGAACGTCCCGCGGTTTGCTGCCTTGGTAGGGCCCAACAATTCCTCGCACCTCCATCACATCAATAAGTCGCGCTGCTCGGCTGTATCCAATCCGAAAACGCCTCTGCAGCAACGAAATCGAGGCCTGGCCCGTATCAATCACTAGGCGAACTGCATCATCAAGAAGCTCATCTACATCAGACTCGGTCTTACCATTCAAGGATATTTCCGGGGGATCCATAACTTCCTCTTGGTACTCCGGATCCTCACGGTTTTTCCAGAACTGAACAAGTTCCTCTACCTCGCTGTCCGCGATCCAAGCACCCTGCGCTCGAGTCGGTTTTGAGGCCCCTAATGGGTAAAACAGCATGTCACCTTTACCGATTAGTCGTTCAGCGCCGGCCATATCGAGAATCGTCCGGGAGTCAACTTGACTCGACACAGCGAAGGCAATTCTAGATGGTACGTTAGCCTTAATCAGTCCCGTGATGACATCCACCGAGGGACGCTGTGTTGCAATGATTAGATACATTCCCGCAGCCCGAGCCATTTGAGCGATTCGGCAGATCGCGTCCTCTACTTCTGACGCAGCCACCATCATCAGATCGGCTAACTCATCGATCACAATTACGATTAACGGGAGCCGTTCGAGGGGTTTCGCTTCATGCTCCTCACTCTCGGCCTCTGAGTCACTATCGACCTCTGGCCGGTGGATTGTATCAGCATCTGAATGTTTTGCTGCGAGTTCTTCATACATATCAATGTTTCGCACACCAGTTTCTGCAAAAAGCTTATAGCGCCTCTCCATCTCAGCAACAGCCCAGCGCAGCGCCGTAGCCGCCTTCTTGGGATCAGTAACAACCGGGGAAATAAGGTGAGGCACTCCATCATAGACCGCCAACTCTACCCGTTTAGGATCTATCATCAGCAGTTTAACTTCCTGTGGCGAAGCGTTAAATAAGATGCTGCCGATCATGGAGTTGAGACAGACACTTTTCCCCGAACCCGTGGCTCCAGCGACCAGCACATGGAGCCATTTCCGCAGATCAGCGATCACCGGATTCCCTGCAATATCCTGCCCGAGCGCTAAAGCGACCTTGCTGTCATGCTGCTGAAACTCCGGTTGTTCAAGCACATCACGCATCAAAACGGGATGGCGTTCTTGATTGGGCACTTCGATACCGATGACTGACTTCCCTGGTACTGGCGCCTCAATCCGAACATCTGCCGCCGCAAGGGATAACGCCAGATCATCTGCCAACGAAGTAATGCGGCTGACCTTGATGCCTCGCGCCAGCTGAAGTTCATACCGAGTGACGACAGGTCCTTGGCACACATTCACCACGGAGGCAGAAATACCGAAACTTGCGAAAGTCTCCTCAAGAAGCTCCTTTTGTGAATCCTCCTGCTGGGCAGTTCGCTGCCTCGCTCCAGTTTTCTTCAACAGATACAACGGGGGATACGCCGGAAGCTCGTCTCGAGTCGTCTCGGATGCCGCGGCCTCCCGCCGCTTTTTTGCAGTATCCGATCTAGACCGCATGGATGCTGGTGCCTCTTGCTTCTCTTTCACGGCCGGCTGCGAGAACACTGCGTCAAAACCCGCATCTACGCCGCTATCTGGCGCGGTGGCTGGAGCTGCTTCACTTGGCTGCTCACGCCCAGTCGAGCGCTTTTTCTTCTTCGATCGTTTCGTCGACCTCTGCGTCGCCATTTTCCCTGTTTGCAGCCGTTTTTCTATGCGTCTGCGTTTCTGACGGTCCACCCATTCAGCGAACCTTTCTCTTACATTCTGGCCGCTTCGCGACAAGGAATCCCCGATGAAACGAACACCCCGGGTCAACGCGCATCCAATAAGGTGCACCAAGGTGCCGAAGGAAACATCGCTAACCAATATCACCCCGATAAGAAACAGACTGACCAGTAGAATATACGCCCCAGGTAATCCAAATGCCGTCAGAAAAGCAACCATGAGCACGGCTCCAACCACCCCGGCGCCGGCTCCTCCGCCCGCGAAAGCGATTTCCTGCTCCAACGATGGCGGAAGCTGGTATCCTTGATACACTGCCAGCGTATGGACGAGAGCCAATAGAGCCGCTGCTGCTGCTGTATAACCAAGAGCCTTGCGAATTCGAATTGGCCACAGGCTCCCGCGAATCATGTGGACTGCAGCCAGAGCCAAAACGACGCCAAAGCCTGGCGCGGTCATCCCTAACAGCAAACGTAGAAATTCACGCACCTGGTATCCCACAATCCCGGCAGTCTGGACATAAAGGCTGACCACAGAAAAAACGGCGAAAGCGAATAGGACAATTCCAGCGACCTCTCGCTGTCGCGGACTCAGTGGACATTCCCTAGGCATCCAAATCACCTCACTCTTGCTTGTTCGACACCACCGCAGCAAATCCTTTCCTACCGCCTGAGGACAAGTGCTGCCATGCGGCCTGCCTTGCTGCCGTCGCGTCGATACGAGAAGAACGAACGGTTGCAGGAGGTGCACACGCCGGCAGGATAAATGGCTGTTTCCCTGACTCCTGACTCTAAGAGTTGAATCGTATTTGCCAAGACAAGATCCAAATGCACACGTCCGTCGCGCTCGCTCAGAACATCAGCCGAGAAGTGCGAGGCTGTATCCGTACCCACAGGATAACAGCAGGAGCCAATCGAAGGACCGATTCCTACTTCGATTTCTTTAGGGTTAATCCCAAGAGTCTCTCCCATACTGCGAACCACGGAGGAGGCCATTGTCGCCGCCGTACCGCGCCACCCGGCATGGGCAATCCCCACAATTCGATGGTTTGGAACCACATACAGCAAAGGGACACAGTCTGCAAACAAGGCTCCCAAGAGCAGCTGCCTGTCCTGTGTGAAAAGGCCGTCTAACCCGGCCAGAGCAGAATGCTGTTCGGCCTCACCCGACCCAGCATCACTGATGTCTACTTTACGGCATCGAGCACCGTGAATCTGTTCACCCAAAACCCAAGAGCAGCTAGCAGCGCCGAGTGCCCGAGAGAGGCGCTCCCGCCGTCGAAGAACAGCATCAACATCATCACCGACATGCAGGGCCAAATTCCCCCATGCAGCTTCCGTCATACTGTGAATTAACCAATCGTAACCCTGCCAATGCGAGACCTGCCACACACCGCAACCATCCAACTCTATCCGCTGCCACATGAGGGGTCTCCTTTAAGTAGCTGCTGCAGCTCTTCAACAAACCTGTTAATGTCTTTGAACTGCCGGTAGACAGAGGCAAATCGAACATAAGCGACTTCGTCCAAATGACGAAGCTGATCCATGACGATTTCGCCAATCGTTTCACACGACACCTCGCGTTCCATACAGCTGCGAACCTCCTGCTCGACCCCATCAACCATGTCCTCAATGTCATCGAGGGAAATCGGGCGTTTTTCGCAGGCACGAAGGACTCCATTGAGGATTTTCTGTCGTGAAAACGGTTCGCGCCGTCCGTCTTTTTTAATCACCATAAGAGGAACCTCGTCCAGACGTTCGTAGGTCGTAAATCGGCGGGAACACCTAACGCACTCGCGGCGCCGCCGTATCGAGGCACCTTCTTCTGTTGATCGGGAGTCCAGGACTTTGCTTTCTAGATGTGCACAATACGGACACCGCACAGATTAACCCCCTACAATGCACAGCCGGCGGTCAAACACCAATACGCACAGCTGTGAGAGATAAGTAGAAATCCGTGCCGCAGCCTTCGATCGAGGGCCTTACAGCACGGATCCGCATGAATAAACACGAGCTGCAGACGACCAGGTGCAGCAGACAGGTTTTAGTGGCAGCTAGGAGCGGCGACGCAAAAAAGCGGGAATATCTACATCATCGCGAGAAAACGAAGGCAGGTCCTGAACACTCTCTGCTTCTCGCTCTTTCGGCTTCGTCTTAGGAAGCTCTCGGCGTCCCGAATCAAAACCTGTCGCAATAACCGTAACGCGAATCTCGTCTTGAAGATTTTCGTCAATGACGGCTCCGAAAATAATGTTGGCTTCTGGATCTGCCGCTTCGGCTACAATCTCGGCTGCTTCATTGACCTCAAACAGACCGAGATTAGAACTCCCGGTCAGACTCAAAAGAATCCCCTTCGCACCCTCAATGGAAGCCTCCAGCAAAGGGCTGGAGATAGCCTGACGGGCAGCTTCGACAGCCCGGTCCTCACCGGTAGCAGTGCCAATCCCCATAAGTGCAGAACCAGAATTGGTCATGATAGTCCGAACATCGGCGAAATCTAAGTTAATAAGACCAGGTACCGTGATCAAGTCCGAGATACCCTGGACCCCCTGCCGAAGTACATCGTCAGCGACCTTGAAAGCGTCGACCATGGATGTCCGTTTCTCCACGACCTGAAGCAGACGGTCATTGGGAATCGTAATCAGTGTGTCTACTTTGGATCTCAGAATTTCGATGCCTTCCTCAGCCTGCTGGCGCCGCCGTTTTCCCTCAAAACTAAAAGGTTTGGTGACCACACCGACGGTCAATGCCGAGGCTTCCTTGGCAATTTCAGCCACGATGGGAGCCGCACCAGTACCCGTACCGCCACCCATGCCCGCGGTAATAAAGACCATGTCAGCACCTTCGATGGCCTTTCGGATTTCTTCTTTGGTCTCCTCAGCCGAACGCTTGCCCACCTCTGGGTCCGATCCAGCACCGAGTCCTTGTGTCAGTTTCTCCCCCAGCTGAATTTTGCAGCTAGCTTCCGAAAGAAGCAGCGCTTGTGCATCCGTGTTTAGAGCGATGAACTGAACGCCCTGAAGACCCGCTCCGATCATGCGGTTTACAGCATTGCTTCCGCCGCCGCCGCAACCGATCACTTTTATGTGAGCATATTGACCACCCTCTAGATCAAACTCAAACATGTGATCCCCCTTCTCCCTTTAAAACGTATCACGCGGATATTCCTTGACAACACATTCCACATTTGCACTCCAAATCCTTTTCGCGAAGGCAAAAATCGACATGGTCCTCATCAACGACGGATAACCGTGGGATTGCGGAGTACGCGCACGTCGACTTGTCTAGCTCGCTCCCCTTGGGCCGCTAAATCCTCCAGGATCAACTGCACCAATTCAAACTTGCGGTGGATTTCCTGAAGATCACCAATCAGCACCCTCGTGCCTTCACGTGTTATCAAAGCCCTGTCTGCGCCATTCCACTCGGAAATGGCGTCCATTAAATCTGGAGGAATGGCCTGGAGTACACGACTCGTTGTCCTACGCATGGATTGCGACTGCAAATCGATATGCGTCACAATGGGCAGCGTGTACATGTCAATACCGACCGGCGGAGGCATCAAAGCTCCTTTCTCGTCAAGCAGAAGCCAAGAATCGTCCACAGGAACCATCGCTAAAGGGCGACGTTCTTCCAACGACACGGTGATGATGTTTGGCCATGACCATGTCAATGATGCAGATTGAATCCATGGATGGTCCCGCAGCTTACGCAGACGCCGCATCGGAGCGAACTTCAGGATATTCACAGGTTCAAAACCAATGTAACGCTCCAAATGAAGTTCGTCCAAATAGTTGGTTCCTTCCCAGATTAGGGAGTCAACCAAGAAGAGAGTCGGGTGCACGAGCACTATAATGGTCGCACTCAATACCACGATGAAAAGTACAACGACAAAGCGGCCCATGGATCCCCCTCCCTTACATCATCACGCCTCGTTTGCTCTGGACTGCCTTGATATGTTGAGCAGGATGCCCATGCTTGCCAAAGTCATAAAGAGGGACGATCCTCCGTAGCTGATAAATGGGAGCGGGATGCCGGTAACCGGAAGCAGGCCTGTGGTCACGCCAATGTTAAGAAACGCCTGAAAGCAGACCATAATCGTGATACCAACAGCCAGCAGGGTTCCATACAGATCCGGCGCATGCAGAGCGATACGAACACCTCGAACAGCTAGCACCAAGAAAAGGAATACAACCCCAGCCGCACCCAGAAATCCCAATTCTTCCCCGACAATCGCAAAAATGAAGTCTGTATGGTGCTCTGGGAGGTACGAGAACTTCTGCCGGCTCGCTCCCAAACCCAACCCCAACAGCCCTCCCGACCCCACTGCGAGCAGAGACTGTATGATATTCCAGCCGGTGTCGGATGGATCGGACCAAGGATCTACGAAGGCCATGACACGCCGCATTCGGTATGATTCTTGCGAAACCAACCGGTACACCACAGGCACCATCACAATAACCAGGCCAAAAAACTGTCCTAGATGGATACCGCCAGCAAAGAGAACCGCTACAGCCGTCACTGTTACAGCAATGGCGGTACCGAAATCTGGCTCGATCATGATCAACAAAGCCTTCGAAGCTACTATCGCTAGTATGGGAAGAAGGCCCGAGAAAAGCCTCCGGAGTTTCTCTCGCTTGTTAGATGCATACAAAGCAGTGAAGTTGACCATCGCGAGCTTTGCTATCTCTGAAGGCTGCAGGTTGAAAAACCCAAGATTTATCCAACGACGAGCACCGCTAATGTCATCACCGATGATCAGCACTAAACCCAACAGAAGGTAGGAGATTAACAAACCTGGGAGAGCCAGCGGTTTAAAAACATGGTAATCTACCCGCATCAGAAAGAACATGGCAATAAGACCTAAAAAAGCCCACCCTGCCTGGCGTTTGACAAAATGGAATGAGTCACGGTGGTCCGAGAGTCCAATGACGGAAGAAGCAGAAAACACCATAACGATCCCGATGCTTAGGAGCAGAATCACTGCCGTAAAGACGACAAGATCGGGTTTGCCTTCAGTCGTAAACAAAACATCCCTCCTCCCGAGCAGCTAGGGAAGCGCTGATTTTCTCCGTTCCACTACGGACGAGGGCATCACTCCACGCCGTTTAACTGGCATTTTAGGTAGACGGCGTCAACTGGCCTCGTCAAAATCGAGAAAATCAACTGCCTTCTAGAGTGCCCGAACCCCG
>SLOG01000131.1 GCA_007132635.1 Limnochordia bacterium | reverse complement strand
GTACCGCCGTGGGGGATGTTGCCCAGATTGCGGTTGGCGACCATCATATCCGTGATGTTCACCACAGCTATGGCCGGAATCATCTCCCAGTAGATCTCATGCAGCCGTTCGGTGGCTGCTACATACTCAGGCGATTCGGGGACGGATGCCACGCGGGTGTCATAGATCGCGTAGAGTTCCTTAACCCACCCGGGTGGTTCCTCGCCTTCGGCTCCCTGCGTCGTACGCCAGGTAGCCCACGCTTGACCCCAACCGAAGTTTCCAGGAAGGAAGTCTGTGACGATCTCGCCGCCCCATAAGGGGGAGTGGAACCAGCCGTAGGAAGTCATGGCTTCGTTGGCGGCTTGGCGCTGCCCCTGCAGTTCGATGCTGTTTTGGTTCATCGTAGTGCGAAGGCCGATTTCATCAAGGTGTTCGGTGATGAGCTCGACGGTTGGTATGAAGTCGCCGCGGTGGTTGGCAACTTCCAGATACAGATGGAACGTGTCGCCGTCCGGCCCCATGCGATAACCGGCGCTGTCACGCTGGTCGAGCCCGATTTCATCAAGCAGCGCACTGGCTGCGTCGGGGTCGTACTCAGCTGGGATCAGCGGTGTCTTTTCGGCAAAGCCGAGGTAGACACTGTCGATGATCTCTTCTCGATCGATCGCATGGCTGATGGCTTGTCGGAAGCGGACGTCGTTGACGACTTCGCGCCACACAGAGTCCTCATAGGTGAGGTTGAAGAACAGGGTGCGGTCCGTGTGAGAGTCAAAGAAATGCACCTCGTAACCGCCGCGCTCTGCCTGCTCTTGGTACATGGGCAGTTGTCCGTGGCCGCTTAACGAGAACATGTCGATCTCACCAGTTATGGCGAGCATGGCTCCCATATCCACGTCGGCCACTTCTTGGGAATGTAGCCTGTCAATGTAAGGAAGCTGGTTTCCTTCAACGTCAACAGCGTGGTAGTAGGGATTTCGCTCGTAGATCATAACGCCCGATGCCGAAGGGACTCGAACCCAGGGATACAACACCGGAAAGCCAATCGCCTTGCGGTTGGTGAGGCTCCAGTGGGGGACATCTTTGGCGTGAAAGAGCGTGTACCATTCATCGTCCAGCTCTTCGGCATCCAGTTCGTCGCGCATCTCTTCAAGGCTTGTGTAGTCGATGTGATAGGCCTTGAGGAAATGAGCCGGCTTCATCAGCTCGGCATAGCCTGCCCAACCTTTGATGGTGACTTCGGCCATAAAGCCGCCGTAGGGCTCATCGAAACTGTAGGCGAAGGTGTAGTCATCAATGATCTCGAGTTCCATGGGTGTACCGTCAGATTGGCCACCGCTGCGGAAGGCTGCGGGGAAGATCGGCGTCAAATCTTGGTTCATCAAGACATCCTCGTAGGTAAAGCGGATGTCCTCGGTGGTGACGTGGGTTCCGTCGGACCAGCGCAGGCCCTCTCGCAGCGTGAACTCGAAACGGGTGTTGTCTTCGCTGATGGTGTAGTCGCTGAGAATGTTGGGCCGGATGTCGTCGGTACTGGTGCCCGGAGCGCGGAAAAACGCTTGGAAGCACATGGTGAAGACATCACCCTGCCATTCGGCGGAGTCATGGGCGAACCGCATCGTTCCACCGTAGCGCCCGATTTCCCAATCTAGGTCGCCTTCTGCAATCAGAACTCCGGGGCCGACAACAAACGGTTCGTGAGGCAGGCGTTCTTCAAGTGGTGGTAGTTCGCCAGCCGCGACGCGTTCGGCCAGCATGGGTGACTCATTGTAGGTCTGAGCAGCAGCAGAGCTGCTGCCGATAAGCATAAGAACCAGCAGAGCTGACAATACAAGACGCTGTTTTCTCATGGAACGAAAGGCCTCCTTTGGAATCGTTTCAAAGCATCATTCGTGTTGCTCTGGGTGCACTCGATATGCAGTTAATGGCAGCCAAACATCGCCTCCTCTTGTCTATTTCCCCAATTCACCAAAGCGGGCCAAGATGGCCAGAGCCGGGTCCACGGGTACGGCTGCCGGCTTGGTGCCAGAGGGAATGGAAATCGTCGGCGTTGGACGAACCTTCTGGCCGGCGAATTGCGGGAGCCATTGGGCTTCGGCCTGCAGCATGTCGCTTACCATGTCCCGGGTTTCCTTCAATGTGAGAACGGCGCTGGTCAGCGGGTCCAACGCACAGGCTTGGACGATTTTCTCTGTGTCGCCGTTGATCGCTGCTTCTACGGCTAATCGCTGAACGTTGATATTCGTTAGGTTCAGAGCCGCACACTGCGATGGCAGGTCTCCAACAATCGTCGGGTGCAGTCCCGTCTTGTCAGCGAAAACGGGTCCTTCGGCGCAGCAATCGTAGGGTAAATTGGTGATCATGCCGTTGTTGCGAATGTTGCCGTTGAACTTAAAGGTTCGCCCCGTTTCTAGCGCTTCGATGATATACGAACCGTATTCGACACTGCGAGGCGGCAATTCTGTCGGTTCGTCGGCCAGAATGTCCTGCGTCCCGAATTTATCGGCCACGTGCTTGCTCCAATTCAGGTAGGCGCCAGTCTCGCCGCCGAATCCTGGTTCATCACAGTACATCCCCAAGGCCTTACTGTTCTTGCGGAACCAGGGGATGTATTCGCTGAGGTGGCCGGTGCTTTCGGTCATGAAATACCCGAAGTGGCGCAGCACCTCACCTCGCACCTTCTCGTTCACGTAGTACTCGGGGTGCTCAAAACGGTCTCGCAGAAGCGGATACAAGTCATTTCCCTGATGGGTTAGCTCTAGAAACCACCCCATATGGTTGATGCCGGCACATGTGTAGTCGATATCGTCTTTTGGGATGCCGACGTAACCGGCGATCAGGTCCATCGTAGTCTGCACGCCGTGGCACAGTCCGACGAACTGGACATCCGTTTCTCCGAGGGCCCAGCAGACCATCGCCATGGGATTGACGTAGTTTAGCAGCAGGGCATTGGGGCACAGCTCTTCCATATCGGCCGCCATGTCCAGGGTTACAGGGATGCTGCGGAGCGCCCGAAAGATGCCGCCGGGGCCTAGCGTGTCACCGATACACTGGTCTACGCCGTAGTCCATAGGGATTTGGTAGTCTTGCTCGAAGGCCTCGAGTCCCCCGACTTGGAACGCTGAGATGACGTAATCGGCACCGTCCAGGGCTTCCCGGCGGTCGGTGGTAGCAGAGACTTGGGAAGGCAAGTTATTCTGTGCGATGACTCGCTTAGCGAAAGCCTCGACGTAAGGAGTACGGCGATGGCTAGGAGCCATAAGCGAGAAATGCGTGTCTTCTAGGCCGGGTGTCGCCATGATATCCAGCATCAACGTCTTACAGAACACGATGCTCCCTGCACCGATAATAGCGATTTTGCGCAACTCAATCACCTCCGGAATATTTCTGTTACACCTTATTCTATACCTTCGTTTGTGAAAAGGTAGAGACCTTCTTTTCCGGGAGCCACGATGTCTAGACGCCCATTGCCGTCTATGTCTTCGATCCAGAAGTAAATGCCGCAGGCGGAGGCTTCGTCAGGGCTGCCGTAGTCGATGACGTGTTTAGTAAACCGGCCGGAATCGATCTTGAAGTAGTACAGACCGATGGTATCGTCGGCCCCGGGATCATTGCCGTTATGGGCACGATAGCGTTTACCCGTGACCAATTCTAGCTCTCCGTCATTATCGAGATCGACGAGCCAGAGGTCGTGGTACTGCGAATTGTCGGGATCGATGTCGTGTTTCCGCCAGTGCCTTTTGCCCTGGGTATCTATGGTCTGTTCCCACCAGGCCAGTCCGTAGTCGTGGGCTTGGCCGACGATCAGGTCCGTGAGTCCGTTCCCGTTGACGTCATGAGCGATGATCGGAACACTGGCTGAAGCTAGATCGAACTCCTCGTGGAACGTCCACGGTCCATCCAGCGGGTTGTCGGGCTGTTCCAGCCAACCGTGGGCAAGGATGATGTCCGTGCGCCCGTTGCCGTTGATATCGCCGAAGCCCATGCCGTGACCGCTGGGCCCTTCGCTGATGACATGCTTTTCGAAGCGGCCAGTGCCTCGGCCTTGGGCATCCTTAACCAACTTGTAGAAGGCTTGGGGTGCGCCAGGCGTGTTGGGGAAGACTTCGACGGTGCCGCAGTTATCGATGTCGACGAAGCGGATGGTCTCGATATTTCCGCAGTCATCGATGTCGTGTACCGCCCAAGTGTCTGTTGTGCCAGGGTTCTCCCGCCAGCGGAGAATGCCGCTGAACCACGCACCGGTGATGATATCCATCCTGCCGTTTCCGGTGACATCCAACGGGTAGTCACAGAAGTCGTCATACCATTCTTCCACCGGCATCACGTCGCAGATTTTTACTTTCTGCTGGAAGTCGGGTCCAGCGTACCAGTACTCTCCGCTGACGATGTCCAGGTGTCCGTCGTTGTTGACGTCGAAGACGGACGCCGCTTCGTAGGGAGCTTTGTCGATGAGGCGTTTCGTGAATTTGATGGGCATAGGTTATCTCCTCCTGGAAAGCTGTCTTTTCTGCACAAGGGTCACTGATTGCTCTGGTGCAGGCGGATGAAATCTTCGGCGGTCTCTAGATCCTTGACGGCATCCCAGGCGCTGCTGATGGTGGGGGTGCCGTTTTGGATGGATTCGACAAACAGGCGGGCTTGTTCGCGCATGGACCAAGTGGGCGGCATGACCGGTTGCTCGTAGATGGGGTGCGGTTCGGTGTTCTTGTAGATTTGGACAGTGCCTGGCTGCCGAGCTAGCGGTGCGGGCAGATGCAGCTCTACCTGGCCGCTCGCGAAGCTGGCGGTGCAGGTTTCGCGCCATTCATCCCGCATTTCGTAGGCGGCCATTTCAAACGTAATGGGGACACCGGAGTCCGACTCGGCCACGAGCACTACGCCGGTTTTGTCCGCATAACGGATCGTGTAGTCCTCGCCCAGAAGAAAGCGGACTAGGTTGACCTGGTGGATGTAGTAGTTGACGAAGCGGATATAGTCCTCGGACGTCGTTTTGTCCATCCATGCGGGTGTCGGCTCGGCAGCAGCTGTAGCCGAGGCTGTTTCGTCGATGCGGATACCTGGTTCCATACCATAAATCCAGTCACCCGGGGGCATGCTCACGCGCAGGTGGCGCAGTGGACCGAAGGGTTCGCTATGACGCCAGTCTCTGATCATGTCTGCAGTAAATCGGGCAGCCGGATCGCAGCGTTTCATGTAGCCGACGTGGTATATCACCCCCTGGTCATCGGCCAGTTGAGCTGTGGCTTTCGCTGTTTCGGGGTTCTGGCCGATGGGCTTTTCGGTCAGGCAGTGCTTGCCTGCCCGTAGAATGTCAGGGACGATGGCGTGATGGAGGCCGAAAGGCAGAATGGCGACCACGGCATCGACGTTGGCCTTGGTTAGAAGGCTCTGGTGGCTGTCGAAAACGTCGTTAATGCCCCAGCGTTTGGCGACAGCGGCAGCTGTCGCGGCCTTAGGTTCGGCCAGCGCAGTCAACTCGACGTCGGGGAGATGGACGTAGTTCTGGATGTGAGCCTGCTGGCCCATAAACCCGGCGCCGACAAATCCCAGTCGTAGTGGCATAGAAATCCTCCTTGTGGTGAAATACCATTTTCCTAACCTAATAGTAACAAGTCGCTGGTCGAAACGACATAGACATTTGCGGCAAGATGATGGACAAAACCGATGTCTTCTGCCCGGTTTGGACGTGGTCCAAACAAGATCATTGACCACTCAACCGCTTTTCTGCTACACTCTCCTTAATAGCTATCGGCGCATGGGACCTGGTCCAACAGGCGGCAGATTAGACAAAGTCGACACGACAGGGGTTTGCGTGAAGGAGGATCTGTATGGGTCTTGTGTCTGTAGGGGTCACTGCAGAGTCGACGACCAGAATTGACACGCATGTTCATCCGAGAGATTGGGAAGTGGTGTACTATACCTCTGGGGAAGGGGTCAACCAGGTGGGTTCTCATCGGGTAGCCTTTCGACCGGGGACGATCATCTGCCAGCCTCCGGGTGTTCCGCACCGAGAAGAATCGTTGCGCGGATTCACCAACATCTTCGCCATTGTGGAGGATTTCGAAGAAGCCGCGGCGGAAGTTCCGGTGTACGAAGATACAAATGGGGACTTCCATCGGATTCTCTACCAGCTTCATTCCGAGTACCACATGAAACGACCCAACTGGGAGCGATTGTGTGAGTGTCTGCTGGATGTCCTGCGCCAGTACCTCATCGCTTGGAACAACAGCGGTTGGCGAGAACCCCAGGTGGAACGACTGAAACAACTGCTGGCCGCCCACATGACGCATAGTGGTTTTCGCATCTCCGACGCACTGGCTGCAATTCCATTGGCTGATGATTACCTGAGACGACGCTTCAAGCACGCCACAGGCCAGACGCCGATGGAGTACCTGATTGAGCTGCGTCTGAGCCATGCGAAACAGCTGCTCCAGATGAGCCGGGAAAACGGTATGTCCGTGAAGCATGTTGGACACCTCAGCGGATTTGCCGACCCGTATTACTTTTCGCGGATCTTCAAACGGAGGATGGGAGTTTCGCCAACTGCTTGGGTTCGCTGTCAGGCACAACATACATAGGAGGTCACTAATGACTAATCGAGAACGCATCGTCAATACAGTCTTAGGAAGAGATATCGATAGACAGCCGTTCTTCTTCTTTTTTGGCCCGTGGCCGGAGACCGTGGAACGCTGGAAAGCAGAGGGAATGAAGAGTGACATGGGTTGGCGGGAAGGGTTCGGGTTTGATGCCGGCATCGAGATAGTATCCGTCAACCTGGGTTACTGCCCGGCCTTTACAGAGGAAATCCTGGAGGAGAAAGCAGACACCCGTATTCTGCGAGATGCTTTCGGAATTGTGCAAGAAGTGCGTCGCCATGGTTCGTCGATTCCTAACTACCTCGACTATCCGGTGAAGACCGCTGCCGACTGGGAGGATCTCAAACAGCGACTGGATCCCCACGATCCTGCCCGTTTTCCTGTTGACTGGGAAGCACTCACTAGACAGTACAACGCCGGTGAAGCACTCATGCAGCTCGGATCCTATCCATACGGCCTGTTCGGCACGCTGCGGGACATGATGGGCGTGGAAACTCTACTTTTAATGTTCTATGATGATCCGGACTTGATCCGCGACATGATGAATTATCTGACGGATTTCTGGATCGCTATCTATGAGAAGGTGTGCCGAGACGTAAAGGTGCAGGCGATTCACATGTGGGAAGATATGTCGGGCCGCAACGGGCCGCTCATCTCCCCCCAGATGGTGCGAGACTTTATGGTGCCGAACTACCGCCGAATCCGGGACTTTGCTGATGCCCGCGACATTCCCATCCTCTCCCTGGATACAGACGGCGACTGTTCGTCGCTGCTACCGCTTTACCAAGAGGCGGGGATTAACTTAGTGTTTCCGTTTGAAGTGGCTGCGGGCAGCGACGTAGTCGCTTACCGCCAGCAGTTTCCTCACCTCTGTCTCATGGGCGGAATCGACAAGCTGGAGATAGCCAAAGGCCCTGCAGCGATTGACCGAGAGCTGGATCGTGTCCAGCCCATTCTGCAGGGCCCAAAATACATTGCAGCGCTGGACCATTTGATGCATCCAGAGATCGCTTGGGAAGATTACCAGTACTTTGTCCGGCAACTGAAGCAGCGCGTAGGCGCATAGACGGTTTGAAGAGCCTTTGGTTTCCTCGGCCTCACTCGCCGCCAGGCGAGTCTGTCAGTATACGCCGTAAGTACGAGCCGTCTCGACCATGGCAAGAAGGTTTTCGTCAGGAGTGTCTCGGCCGCATTGGTCGCCAGTGGACAGGATAAAACCGCCTCCTTCTGCTGCATCATCGATGGCCTGCTTGGAGGCTGCGATAACGTCGTCTACGGAGCCGAACAGCATAACGTCAGTGGTGTGCAGATTCCCCTTGAGCACAATGCGGTCTCCATACTTTGTCTTAAGCTCGCGGAGACTGCAGTTACCCATGGGGGGTGCCTCTAACGGATCGATGATGGTCAGATCCGTTTCCAAAGCCGCCATTTCGACGAGTTCTTTCTCGGGTCCACAGGAATGCACGTGCGTGGGAATTCCAAGCTCTGCGGCCATTTTCGTGACGGATTTCAGCATGGGCAGTACCAGCTCTCGGACCATGTCCGGTGTCTGCCAGATCAACGTGCCCGAGGCTCCGCACAAGAGAAAGTCCGGTTGAATTTCGAGACCCGCGATCGTCTTTATGCGAGCTTCGGCCGTAGCTAAGCGACGGTCTGCTTCAGCGAAAAACGGTTTGGGATTGTCGTAGTAGGCGTAGACATCATCTTCGTTATTCAGAATGCAGGTCGACATACCGCTGCCCATCCCCAGAACACCGTGGTCACCCATCTCTTGACGAATGTGCTTCCATAGTTCGTATCCCTTGGGCCATTCGCGGCGCCCTTCCACGGGTTCCCAGCTGTCAGGCACCGCTGGAAGTCCCAGTTTCTTTGGGCGGGCCTGAATGGGAGGCGTGTCAGTTCGGTATAACGTGGCCCATGGTTCCCACTCTTGACTTGAAAGTACGAACCGTTGGGTTATGATGCGC
>SLOG01000276.1 GCA_007132635.1 Limnochordia bacterium | reverse complement strand
CGCTAATGTACAGCAGATGGACGGCGGCAGCTTCTGGAACTCGTGGGGTCTCGGGACCTTTGATGCCGGCAGTTACTGGCCCGGATGTGGTTTGGGTCCGGATGTATTCACGCAGCTGCAGGGTTGGCATCAGCAGTATGTTGCGCCGAGGGGTACCCATGCTTCGGGTAACCAGATGCGGCATGACAGCGACAGGTTAAGTGCTGCTCTCGACGCCCTGCGTCCGCTGACATCGGCTGATCCGCAGATCGTACCTTTGACAACGGAGCTTCTCAAAGTCTATGTCGAAGAAATGCCTTGGCTTCCTATGTTCGGCACGTCCAAATTCGTGCCGGTTGACACCTACTACTGGGAAGGCTTCCCCACGGCAGATAACCACTATGAAGGTCCGTGGTGGTGGTGGTCGCTCTTCAAATATATCATGCCGCACCTCGAACCCACTGGACGCTAAAGCACAAGTGTGCCCGGCTTTGCCGGGCACACTATTCCACTCCTCGTACGAAGGCGGGATCTTATGCGATTTGCAGTCTTTTTAGCTTCGCGAATTCTGACCTACCTCCTCGTGATGTGGATTGGCATCACGACAGTGTTTTTTGTGCCGCGCTTCATGCCCACGGATCCAGTGGAGGCCATGTTAGGCCGCGTCCAAGCGCAGGGCGGTTTTATGGAGGTCCAACAAGTGGAAGCCCTGCGGCGTTCGCTGACGACAGCGTTTGGCCTTGAGGGCACCCTGTGGGAGCAGTACGTTGGCTTTTTCCGCAATATCCTCTTCGAGAGGGATTTTGGCCCCTCTCTCGCTATGTTTCCTACACCCGTCAGCACCCTCATCGCGGAAGCTCTGCCTTGGACTTTGGGCCTGCTTCTAACAGCTACGCTCTTTGCTTGGGTGCTCGGCAACATCATCGGCCTGCTGGCGGGGTATCGTGATGACCGGTTCTACTCGAAGGTTTTGGAGGCTGTGGCGGTTATCATCTACCCGATTCCTTACTACATTCTGGCCTTGGTGTTGATTATCTTTTTCGCCTACCTGCTACCGATTTTCCCCATGGCCACGAGTGTGCGCGGGATCCCCGGCACTTTGCAGTTCTTCCAGAGTGTAATCCACAACTCGATTCTCCCCGGAATCTCGATAGTGATTGTTGGGTTTGGCTGGTGGGTCATCAGCATGAAAGCCCTATCATCGGCTATTGCGGAGGAGGATTTCGTGTATTTTGCGCGGCTGCGGGGCGTGCGGGAAAACCGTATTATGATTGACTATGTGATGCGCAATGCTGTTCTGCCCCAGATCACGGCCCTCGCGCTAATGCTTGGCGGCATCTTTAACGGTGCGCTGATTACTGAAATCCTGTTTAGCTATCCGGGGTTAGGTTCGCTGATTCATCTGGCGGTACTCCAGTCCGACTATAATCTTCTGATGGGGGCGATTACCCTGTCGGTAGTGGCGGTGGCCACGGCCACCATGGTGATCGACTTAGTGTATCCGTTTCTCGATCCCCGCATCCGCTACAAATAATCCGTGTAGGTTAGGTGATTCCCATGATCAAAATGAATTGGCGGTTGAAGGTGGGGTTGGCGCTTCTCCTGGTCTACATCGTGCTGGGTTTCGTACTGCCTCAGTTTTCGCCCTATGATCCCCGGACATGGAATGCGGTGCCGCGCAACCTATCTCCCAGCTGGACCCATCTTCTTGGCACTACCAACCTGGGCCAGGATACGTTCTGGGTGCTGACATGGGCGACACAGAACTCTTTGTTTATCGGCATTTTAGTGGCGTTTTTTGCCACGACGATCGGTGTCGCTGTGGGGCTTACGGCTGGTTTTAAAGGCGGCATTATCGACCGAGCCCTAACGCTAGTGATGGACTCGTTTATCGTGATACCCGCGCTGCCCATATTGATCCTGCTGTCATCGTTGCTGCGCGGACGCGTGTCGCTCTTGGTCATCGGTTCGGTCTTGATCCTGTTCAACTGGCCGTGGCCGGCACGCCAGATCCGCTCGGTGGCTCTTTCGCTGCGGGAGCGTGAGTTTATCAACACGGCATCGTTTTCAGGTCAAGGCACCGCAACGATCATCCGTAAGGAGATTTTCCCGTATATCACTAATTGGACGATGGCGAACTTTGTCAATACGGTCTTGGTCGCGATTGCCACCGAGACCGGCCTAGCGGTCATTGGGCTTTCCAGCCTGGAAACGGCGACTCTAGGCGGCATGATCTATTGGGCCCTGCAGCACCAGGCGGTGTTGGGCGAACGCTGGTGGTGGATCGGCAGTCCAGTCGTAGCCATCATGGTTCTGTTCATCACCCTGTTCTTGGTTTCGACCGGTTTTTCCAAATACTCGGCTCTGCGGAGGGGGCGCTGATATGATGCAGCTGACTGACGTTAAGGCCTATTACGATACGCCCCGGGGACCAGTGCAGGCCGTTGACGGTGTGACTCTTGACATTCGCGAAAATGAAGTGCTGAGTATAGCGGGCGAGTCGGGCTGCGGAAAGTCCACATTGGTTAAGGTGCTGTATGATTACATGCCTCATCCCCTGCGTTTGGTATCGGGGGAGATATTGGCGACGATTCCCCAGGACAACGGTGAGACGCTAACCCTGCGGGAGCACGAGATTCGAGACTATTGGTGGAGGCACATTTCTTACATTCCCCAGGCGTCCATGAGTATTCTCAATCCGGTTGTACGGGTCGAACGGCAGTTCTATGACGCTGCGGGTGGGCGCTATGCACGCGGTAACCGCAGAGAGCTTCGCAAACAGATCATCAGCTATCTGCGGGAGCTGGAGCTGCCAGAAGAGGTGCTGACATCCTTTCCCCATCAGCTGAGCGGCGGCATGCGCCAGCGGGTGATCGTGGCGCTGGCAACATTTATGCATCCCAAAATTGTGTTGGGAGACGAACCGACCACGGCCTTGGATGTCGTGGTGCAGCGCGGTATCCTCACCATGCTGACTCGTCTGCAGAGACAGATGCAGAACACTTTAGTTATCGTGTCCCACGACATGGGTGTACACTACCAGATTTCCGATCGGATGGCTATTATGTATGCGGGGAAGATTGTCGAACTCGGCCCTACGGAGGCGCTCTTTCATGGCGCCATGCATCCCTATACCGACAACCTGATCAAGTCGCTCCCCCGCATTGGAGACCGTGATGTACGCACGGGAATTCCCGGAGCGCCTCCGAGTTTGCTGAACCCACCTAAGGGGTGCCGGTTTGAAGCTCGCTGCCCGCATGTGATGGATGTCTGCCGCCGGGAAGAACCGCCGTTCCACGAGGAGCGAGATGACCATATGGTGGCCTGCCACCTATTCTAAGCTGTGCGAGACGAGGTGATTTTGGTGAGTGACAAGCTGTTGGAAGTCACTAACCTGTCCAAACTATACAAGATCGGCGGCCTAGTTATCGGCAGCCTGCTGGCGGCTGTGGATGCTGTCGATATCAGTATGCCTGGCGACCGCGCCACGATTCTCAGCGTGGTCGGGGAGTCGGGGAGCGGCAAGACAACGCTGGCCCGCATGATGCTCAGGCTGGTCGATCCCACCAGTGGGACGATTCAGCTGGAGGGCCGGGATATCTACAAAGGCGGATTTCGTGACAGGGATTTCAAAGCTGCGGTGCAGCCCATCTTCCAGAACCCGTTCGAGTCCTTTAGCATTCATCGGCACGTAGACGCTTATCTGTACGACACGGCGCGCAATTTCGGGATTGCTAAGAACCGTAAAGAGGCGCAGACCGTCGTGGCAGAAGTGCTTGAGTCCGTAGGCTTGGACATGAACCGGGTAGCCGGCAAGTACAACAGCCAGTTTTCGGGTGGGGAGCTGCAGCGCATCGCAGTAGCCAGAGCCCTGATCACCCGGCCGAAGCTGATTGTTGCAGACGAACCGGTGGCGATGATCGATGCTAGCCTGCGGATGAACGTCATCAATCTGTTCAAACGGCTGCAGGATGAGTTCAACGTGAACCTGATCTACATTACCCATGACCTATCCACGGCGTACTACGTGAGCGATCACATCGCTGTCATGTACCGCGGCAGCATCGTGGAATACGGTCCTTCAAACGAAATCCTGACAGAACCAGCGCATCCGTATACCGAATTGCTGCTGGACTCTGTATCCAAGATCGGCGAGAAGTGGCGGGATGATGTGCCGCTGCCTGATGTAGAGATCAAGGAGTACGGTGCGAAGGCGTGCAAATTCGCCGAACGCTGCCGTTATGTGAAAGACATCTGCCGTCGGCTGAAGCCTCCGATGGTATCCATTGATGAAGAGCGGCGTTCCTTGTGTTTTCGACCGGTCGATTACCAGGAACAGCAGGTGAGCTAGGTGCTGTGGGCCTTGGGAATTCTTGGCGCTGTTGCTGTCGTGCTAGTGCTGGTTTCTGCCGGTGCCGCGTTCTGTCCTGTGTGTACCGGCTTAGTGTTTGCGGTGGTGGCAGGTTCGAAGTACATTGGCCTGGATCTGTCCATCACGAGTGTGTTGGTGGGTGGGCTGGGCCTTAATCTCGGTATGCTCACTTATCGGCTGCTGCGGAACCGAATCGGACTGCCGCGTTGGCTGGGGTTCGTGCCGGTTGTCGTGATGTGGACATTGACTGTTGCAGCCGTGCGCATGACCCTGCTGGCAGGTTCGTACACGTTGATCGAGCCAGTGCAGTATCTCTATGATCCCGTCATGGGGACGACGTATGGGCAGGTAGAGGCACCTTGGTGGCAGCTCCTTCTTACCAACGTGGTGCACATGGGCGCTGTCGTAGGAGCGGTAGGCAGTCTCTTGGCTTACGGCGTACACTATCGCATCAAAGGGGTGCGGGGCCGCGTCCTGTTTCCCTTTCAGGTTGTCGTGTTTAACGGTGCCGTGTTGGTTTTGGCCGGCCTAGGTTTCTATGCCGTGCTAAACTGGTTCGCGGGATGACTTGGTCATGGAGGTGAGCGGTGTGGAAGCGAGGGATCCGAAGGTACAAGCATGGTTGGAAAAAGCAGCTGCGGGCCGGACGTCATCCTTGGATCTATCCAAGGACGAGGATCGCGGCCTGGCACTCATGAACCTCATCTCGCTGGAGGAGCATTTCTACTTCACCGCTGTCAAGACCAACGATCAGAAATATTTGGATATGCTGGAGTCCGTGCGGGAGGTGCGTAAGGCTGTACAGACCGACTTTCTGCAGGATCCCCAAGGAGAGGAGTGGTGTATCGCTAAGCATCTCATGGCGGCCAGTATACGGCTGATGGAGGTGGGTACCAAGGAGCTGACGGCTCAGAACCGCGCAGCGGCAGGACGATACTTCCGCTATGCGTTCGATCTGTTTTCCCTGTGTATGGCGCTGAATATGGGTGCCGTAGAACCAGGCGAACTGAAACAGGAACTGGCTGCGTCGGAGGAAAACACGCTGTTATCGAAGTTTTCGCAGCTCGTCAAGAAACTGGTGGACTGCTGTATTGAGTAGACAAAGATCGTTGCGAGAATGCTTGATGAATGGAGGAGTAAGCATGCAGTGGTTTAGTGGCATGAATTTTGGTTTGGGCGGAATGCCGATGTTGGGAGACTTCGTATCTCGTTCCATCAGCGCCGAGAATCCGACGGGGAAGAAGGGCGGCGGTGCCCAGGCGAGCCCGAGCGACACGGAGTTTTTCGGCCTGGAAGCCCATCCGTCCCGGGAGCTGGGTAAGGGCTGGAAGGTGAGGCCCTGCATTTTTGTCGAGGCCAAGGAGACCGTGACCTTGGCGGAAATCGAGGGGCCGGGGGTCATCCAGCACATGTGGATCACCATGGACACCAAGCATGTGCGGGATGTGGTGCTGCGGATCTACTGGGACGGCGAAGAGACGCCGTCTGTGGAGGCTCCGGTGGGAGACTTTTTTGCGAATGGCCACGGACTGCGGTATCCAGTCAACTCCCTGCCTATCAACGTGTGTCCGACGGGAGGGTTCAACAGTTACTGGCCGCTGCCGTTCTATAAGTCGGCACGAATCACCATGGAGAACCAAGGTGATGCTGTGATCAAGGGGCTCTTCTACCAGATCGACTACGGCCTGGGTGAGCTCCCAGCCGGATTGGGGCTGTTCCATGCGCAGTTTCGGCTGAGTACCACGACCCGCGAGGTTCCCGAACATACGATTCTAGACGATGTAAAGGGCAACGGCCAGTATGTCGGCACGCACTTGGCTTGGGCGCAGTTTTCCGACGGCTGGTGGGGTGAGGGTGAGATCAAGTTTTTCATTGATGGTGATGGCGAGTACCCGACCATCTGCGGCACGGGTACAGAGGACTACTTCGGTGGAGCCTGGTGCTTCGGCGACACCTACAGCGGACCGTACCTGGGGTATCCCCTGTGGGAGAAGGAAGGGGTGAAGGTTCCGAAACACGGGCTCTACCGCTGGCATGTCATGGATCCGATTCGTTTCCGGGAGGATCTGCGCGTGACGATTCAGGCGCTGGGCTGGTGGCCGGCCTTTAAATTCCAGCCGCTGACCGACGAGATCGCGTCCGTGGCTTACTGGTACCAAGAAGAGCCTCATGGTGCTTTCCCTGAGCTGCCCTCCCGCAACGCCCGCCTGCCGCGCATCAGTGCCATGCCGGATGTAAATCCTTAATTGAGGGAAGGAAATTGTCGTCTTTTTGCGAAATGATAGAGTAGAGACAGAGACTGTCCGCTGTGCCGAGGCATTTCGCGGGAGGTGTGGACTGTGGCGTTGTCGCTGACAGAGCCCTATCCTGGGATGGTCATCACTGAAGACACGGTTCTGCGGCCGGGGACGTACGTGTTTCCGGCCGGGCAGGGCCTGACAATTGCGGGCCAAGGCATCGCCGTCGACGGCAGCGGCGTGACCTTGCTTGGGCCGGCTAAATATCTGAATGAAGGGAATAAATACCAAGGAGTCGGAATCCTGTGTCGGGACTGCCGCGGCGTGACGATAACCAACGTGCGTGCTGCTGGGTTCGCCGTCGGTTTGCTGCTGGAGCGGAGCAGCGAATGCAGCATTACGGACAGCGATTTTTCGGATAACTTCCACGACCCGGATTTCGGTTGGGGCGACGGACCGCCGCAAGGCGCGGTGCGTCTGGAGCATTCGTCGCACAATCGCATAGAGCGAGTGCTGGGGCAGAGGGTCTGGAACGGTCTGGATATGCGCTTCAGTCACCACAATACGGTGGAACACTGCCGGTTTTCCCACTGTTCCAATGTGGGGCTGCGTTTGTGGCATGCCCAGGATAACCGGATTCGGCGTTCGGACTTCAGCTGGGGCCTCCGCATCTCGCCGGGAGAAGTGCACGCTCGGGATTCGTGCGGTGTCCTGGTAGAGTCGGGTTCGGACCGCAATTGGCTGGAAGACTGCGATTGCAGCCACGGTGGGGATGGAATCTTTGTCCGTATGCTCAACGGGTGGGCTTCCACCGGGAATGTGTTTGTCGGGAATGACTGCTCCTATGCCAACAACAATGCTGTGGAGTGCTGGTCTCCCGGCAATACGTTCATCCGCAATACGGCCAGTTTTTCGAGCTATGGGTTCTGGCTGGGCGGTTCGGATGAAACTCTGCTCAAGGACAATACGGTCCACGGCAGTGGGGGTCACGCGCCGGAAGCCTTCGGCAATGCTGGTATCGCTGTGGTGAACGGTTCGGGCCGGCATCTAAAGCTTGTGGGCAATGTGGTCCAGTACACCCGAGGGCCTGGCATCGCTATCCGCCACAAACCGGACGATCCGTCGTATCATTGGGTGGTTCAGCAGAACGTAATTCATCACAGTCAAGACGATGAGCGGGGGTACCGCGGCCACGGCATCTACCTCGAACACGCCCAGTGGCTGCATATAGCCGGCAATCGGTTTGCGGGCAATGCCGGCGACGATGTGGCGTTCGGGCCAAATGTAAAGGAAGTCTCTATACTGCGGGACCTGGCTCTAGGGCCGCCCCCGGAAGCACACGCGGTGATGGAGCCGAAACACGTTCGGGTCGGCGAGCCGGTGTTGTTCTCGGCAGCGCAGAGCCGCAGCCGCAGCGGCCGCCCACTGCGGTTTCGCTGGCAAGTAAATCGCAGCGACGCGGGTTCTGCATCCCGTTATGCTCATCAATTTGACCGGCCAGGCCTCCATACCGTGGCGGTGCTGGTGGACGATGGCCAACTGGCGGACTTGGCCCAGTTCACCGTAAGTGCTGTAGAAACAGACCTGGAGGTGGGCACAAACGCGCCGGCTGTGGATTGGCAGCTCACTAGTGACGATCCTAAGGCGCGGCTGGTGCGGGATGAACGGGAGACGGTCACCGGTCGTGGTTCGCTGGCAGTTCTGGCGGAGACGGGAACGTGCCACGCTCTGACGTATCCTCAGGCAGGGGGTTTTGGCCTTCCTTGGGCCGATTTTCAGCGGTTGTCGTGCTGGATCCGGTTTGAGGCCGAACCGTACGTAGATAAAGAGCACATGGGACCCATCTTCGAACTCTGCGCAGACAGCGAAAACTGGGTTCGTTACCGGCCGACAGTTCCGTATATTCTTGAGCGTCTGCTGGCACCCCAAAGTCCCGAACGGGCGGGTTGGATGCTGGTGG
>SLOG01000211.1 GCA_007132635.1 Limnochordia bacterium | reverse complement strand
GATCAGGTTCTGAAGGCTAGTGCAGACTGGCATGTGAGTATTGCCGCTTTTTGGTGTGGTTGGGACGGGCCGAAGGTGTGGGACTCCTATGATGGGCCGAATACCTTAGGGTTGGTGCCCCCCGTATATCGGCATGCGCGGATGAAAACCCTTATGAAAGGTTCGGATTTCGCGCGGCTCTTGGATGTGCCTCGCATCATTACTCATGTTGGTTTCATCCCGGAAAATCCAAATGATCCGTTATACCGTGAACTCGTCTGCTCTCTGCGCCATGTCGTTGAGTACTGCGGTAAGAACGGCCAGGATTTCCTTTTTGAAACGGGTCAGGAAACGCCAGTAACACTGCTGCGCACGATCGAGGACATTGGCCTGCCAAACGTTGGGGTTAACTTAGACCCAGCAAATCTGGTCATGTACGGCAAAGGGAATCCCGTCGATGCCTTGGACGTCTTCGGCCGCTATGTGAAAGGTGTTCACGGCAAGGATGGCGTGTATCCAACAGATGGTCGTTCGTTAGGGCGAGAAGTGCCGATGGGTGAAGGCAAGGTCGACTATGGTCTGCTGCTGCCCGGACTCCGGGAACATGGTTTCGACGGACTGATAGCCATTGAACGGGAGATCTCTGGTGATGAGCAGATTCAAGATATCCGCAGGGCCAAGCAGTATCTGGAAGGCATAATCGCGGAATGGGGTGATTGATGTGCATGTGTTGGCCATTGGATGCCATCCTGATGACATCGAAGTCGCTTGTGCAGGGACGCTCGCGAAATATCGCCAACTAGGGCATTCAACAGCGATTTGCCATGTAGCGAATGGCAATATGGGCCATGTGGAAATTGAACCAGATGAGCTGCGGGCAATCCGCCGTCGGGAAGCCCAAGAGGCAGGGGCATTGATCGATGCCGAGGTGATCACCTGTGACATAGGCGATCTGCAGGTATATGCGGGCCAGCCGACACAGCGGGATGCTGTGGTCGATATTATCCGAGCGCAGAAACCCGATGTTATTATCACGCACAATCCCAGTGACTACATGCCTGACCATGTTGCTGTCAGCAAGCTCGTTTTCGATGCTGCATTCGCAGCCAGTGTGCCTCATTATGTGACAAGCCAAGCGCAGACGGCAGCGATCACGCCCATTTTTTACATGGATACCCTAGCAGGGATTGGCGTTTTGCCGACGGAGTATGTCGACATTTCTGGCACTATTGCGACCAAACTAGCTATGCTCGAGAAGCATTCCAGTCAGATGACGTGGATGCGTGAACACGATAAAATAGACTTCGCTGAGTTTGTCACCACCTGTGCACGATTTCGCGGTCTGCAGTGTGGTGTGGACTATGCCGAAGCGTTTACTCAGTGCTATGCTTGGCCAAAACTCCAAGCTCAACGCTATCTGCCCTGAGGTCAGAAGCGCAAAAAACAGTAGGAGAAAGGATGAACGCGGTGGACTTCTTGGATACATTGAGAGGATCTCTTATGGATGGCTTCTTGCCAAAGGGCTGGGATCTAGCTAGGATTGATGCGTGTATGGACAATCCGCCGGAGGCCATAGGTGAGCCGCAACCGTTTTGGCACAAAGAGTTTCGGCCGCTTGGCTGCACATCCCTGGCAGATTTTGATGTGTTCATGGGACACGAAATAGCACTGCGCATTCGGCAAGCTCGTGAAGCCGGGCGCAAACTGGCTCTCATCCTGCCGGTGGGACCTATGGGTATGTACCGCTGGACAGTCTTTTTCCTCCAAGAGTGGGATATACCATGTGACCACGTATACGGCTTTAACATGGATGAGTGGAGCGATGGGGAAGGCCAGACCCTGGCGTCCGATGACCCGGGAGCCTTCGAAAATGCCATGAACCAAGCTTTTTACGGTCCCTTAGGACCTCTCACCGTGCCGCAGGAGCAGAGAAATTTCGCCACCTTTGAAGGGCTTCCGCTCTATTCGGAAAAGATTGCTACACTAAAAAAAGAGGGGGCTCAGTTAGGTCTTGTCTTTGGGGTCGGCCGAGTTTTCCATATCGCTTTTTGGGAACCGCATTTTGCGGCTGAGTATGCTTCAGAGGAAGCATGGAAGCGGGCAACCCATCGGTTAGGTGCCCAGCTGCATCCGCTGACGATCGAACAGAATGCGATTACCAGCTTCAAGAGCCGCACGACGAAGGTCCCGTGCCGGGCCAACACGGTGGGGCCAGGCCTTTTTCTTCAGGCTGACTTCATAATCGGCGGCTGCGATGGAGCCTTGTCGCGGGGGATGCAGTGGCAGGGAATGAGTCTGTGGACAACCTTGCGGTACGGACCGGATATCTGGCTTCCATCGACGTTTATGCCTACCCTTCCGGGTAAGCTCTTCTACCTGCAGGAGTTAGCGGGTCCTCTCGTGGCCGACGTGAACTAATCGGCGGCGTTCATGCCATATCTAGAAAGAATATGATGATCATCAGTACGTGAAGGATGGCCTTGGCAACGGCGCTTGTGACGAAAGCGACTAAGGTTGCAAACGCTGCGGTCAAGGCTCTGTCCAGGGGACGGTTTTGGCTGATCTCTGCGACAAGAACAAAGAGGAAGGGTACGAACAAGAGGCCAAACGGCGGCATAATGAAGGCGCCTATGATGACACCGACGACGGCGGCCCACACCCCCAGCCGTGATGTACCGTGACGACGAACTACGTAGTAGTTCGCTGATTGGTCCGACAGCAGGATGAGTGCCGTAAAGACCGTAAAGGTGCCCCAAGTGGTCCATGTCAGGGCATCGGAGTTAATCAGCAGATGGTAGATGGCGGCGCCCAGCCAGATGAGGCCTACCCCGGGGATGATGGGATAGATAATCCCGATGAAGCTCAACAGAAAACAGACAAGGATGAAAAACCACCAGATTAAAGCCACGGCAAGTTCCTCCTCTCTTACAATGGCTAGGAATTCGGCATTGGTAGTCAAACACCTGCAAAGGGAGTTACGGCGATGCATACGCTGCTTAGTCTTGCTCTTTGGATCACTGTCTTGACCTGTCCAGAGCCTTATGTTGTACGGCTGCTTTTGTGATAATGTTCATATGTAGTATTGCATTCATTTTCTGGTTCCTTTGATGAATTTAAACTAAACACTCGCAGCGCGAGTTATCTAGGAGGAGATTCAACTATGGTATACCTGGCTCTAGCCTATGGAGCGATCTGGCTGCTGATCTTCGGTTATCTTGCCCTGCTGGGGCAGCAACAGGATCGTCTCGAAAACCAGTGGGAGACGTTTACGGAGTTAACAGAGTCCGCAAGGCAGGTTCCAGCTCTTGCTGGACAGGAAAGCGATTCCTGAGCGCTTCAAGGTCTGCGTAGGGTTCGCCAGACCAGTCGGACATGAACAAGAGGTAATCCTCAGCCCAGGCCGGATCATGGGCTTTCATGATCCAGTACTGCGTGAGGATGACAGCGTTCTCCAGTTGAATGTGGATTCCCATGCCCAACGAGTCATTAGGGTCTATGGACCGGTCTTCCGGCTGCACTTGGAGGACAGAGTAGACAACACTATCGGTTACCTGGTGAATCATTTCATGCACAGCGAGTGAGTAGCTGAAAAAGACTGCTTCAGCAGATTCTGGAAGCAGAGTGACCGCTGCGGCCTGCCCTGGAAACAATCCCGGAAAGCCGCGCCCATTGTTCCGCATAGCCGGAGACGCCGTGATCCAAAAGTCATAAAAGCCGTTGGCAGCGAAGAAACTGCTGATGGCTTTTTCACCTTCATGGTCCCAAAAATCCTGTAACCATTCCCGACGGCTCTGTTGGCGCGCCCACACCGTCGCCTCCAATTCAGCCAACGCCGTTTGGGTTGAGGCAGCTAACTCTACGAACAGTTGGAGGGCACGTTTGGGAAGCCGGGATAGAAATGGCTGCAGGCCCTGTGCTGCGGCCGCTTCGCTGAGCGGTAGTGTGTCTAGCTGGTTCTCTTCTGGATTTAGGGCGACCCTCAATGTCTTGAGGAAGTGATCGACTTCGGTGAAATAGACGGGTATCACAGTGAGTAGGTTGAGATCGGGAAACTCTTGCACAAATTGAGCAAGTTCCCGGTGGCTCGCAGTAACCTGTGAGCCAGCTCGATGAACGTAGTCCGGATCGTAGTTGCTGGCTGGGTTGGGTCCAACATCCAGGTGAGCAAAGACGTGCAGCGAGATGTTCAGTGCCTGACGAGTGTCAATGCCTGTAGTGGTGGCGCTAACATTGCCGGCTAAGGTTGACATAAGAAAAAGAATTGCGAGAAGCGCAACCAAAGCTAATACGCGCATGAGAAGACCTCCAGACTTGGGTGTGCTTTTTGGAGATTTCGCCTTTGCCAGGAGGCCGCCCTGCCTATCCTGGAAAATATGTGAAGTACTGAGGCAGGAAAAAAACACTAACTGCAGAACAAATTAGAATCGGTTTCACTACAGGGAGGTGGAACGCCCATGATCCACCGATTTTTTAGCACTGCTGTTTTGGTGCTGTTAGTCTGCGTCGTTGCGACGAGTCGGTTTGCGGCCGCGCAAGCGGAGACCAATGAGAATTTCGCCGCTCGCTATTCGCGGGCAGAGCGGATCGCCGAACTCGGACACTGGGAGTTTCACCTAGCTGACGACCGAGTGGCAGCCTCTGAGGGAGCGCGGTTGATCTACGGATTAGAAGGCCTGGAGTGGAGCATCGCTGAGGTGCAGTCGATTCCGTTACCGGAATACCGTCCCCTGCTGGACGATGCGCTTCGCGCTCTTATAAACGATGGAACGCCGTATGATGTACAGTTCACCATTGAACGTCCCAGCGATGGCCGTCTGGTCCATGTTCGTTCCATAGGCGAGTATGACCCGAGTACCCATTCGGTTTTTGGCACGATTGCTGACATAACCAGTTACACGGAAGCTGTGACGCAAGTCGAACAGCAGGCCAGGTGGATTCTCATAGCCAGCAGCCTAGCAGTGCTTCTGACTGTGGTGACGGCTGGGGTCCTTTTCTTTCTGCTTCGGTTTCGCCGGAGAGCGGAGTTGGAGCAGCACAGCCTCAACGCGGAACTGCGGGAACGGGAGCAGAATCTGGAGATAACTCTAGAATCCATCGGCGATGCGGTGATCGCCACGGATAGCCACGGATTCATCACACGAGTAAACTCAGTTGCTGAGAAACTAGTGGGATTACCGAGGGAGAAGGCTCTCGGGAAAACTCTGACCGAAGTATTCCGCATTGTCGACACGGAAACACGCATGCCTATAACGGATCCGGTCAGCAAGGTTTTGGCTGATGGGGACATCGTTAGTCTCGCCAACCATACAAGCCTACTTGCCGCAGATGGAAGAGAGTACCAAATTGCCGACAGCGCGGCCCCTATACGTGATGCATCCGGAGAGATCTTGGGCGTTATCCTCGTGTTCCATGATGTGACTGAACAATACGCCGTGCAGAGGCGTCTCCAGCAGAGCGAAGCCCGCTTTCGAGGGCTCTTTGAGAACTCCTCCGCAGCGGTGGTCATCTGCGAAACCGACGCAAGTTTAGATGATGCGGGTTCTGATTTTCGCGTGATTGAGATAAACGTGGCGTTTGAGGATCTTTTTGGTGTTAAAGGAGAGGATGTACAAGGCCACCGCATCGACGTCCTTGGGACTGCAGTGGGGCGCGGCTGGTATGAGCGGCTTCGCCGCGTGGACAGGACGGGAGAGTCCATGGGGTTTCGCCATCAGACGAATGACGGAAAGCGTCACTTTGACATACTTGTGTATTCGACTAGCCGAGAACAGCTGGCTGTCGTTTATACGGACATTACAGCGCAGGTAGAGGCGGACACCCGGCAGAAGGCGTGGGATCACCTCATGGATTTTGTCATCCGACATGCAAAGAGCGCCATCGCTGTGCACGACACTGGTCTTCGGTACATCTATGTCAGTCAGCGTTATTTGGATGACTATCGTGTCCAGGAGCAGGACGTAATCGGCAAGCACCACTACGAAGTGTTCCCGGACTTGCCGCAAAAATGGAGGGATGCGCACCAGCGTGCCTTAACAGGCGTAGTTCAGACTGGGCACGACGACATTTTTCTGCGAGATGACGGCACCGTTGATTACACAGACTGGGAGTGCCGGCCCTGGTACCATTACGATGGATCGATTGGCGGTATCATTGTGTATACAGAGGTGACAACCCACCATCGAATTGTGGAGGAGCGGCTCCGCTACCAGACGAGTCACGATGCATTGACAGGGTTATACACACGCTCCGTTGTTGAGGAAAAACTGCAAGAGCTAGTGACTGAGAACTCCTTCCCGATAAGTGTTGTCATGGTGGACGTCAATGGGTTAAAAATGGTCAACGACTCATTGGGTTACCAAACAGGTGATGAGCTGCTGAAGCAAGCGGCTTTTGTCCTTCGCAAACTGCGGAGGAGGTCGGATGTCTTGGGTCGTTGGGGAGGTGACGAGTTTGTCCTGCTGCTTCCAGAAACTACTGAGGTGCAGGCCGTGGAACTCTGTCGCGATCTCAACGGAACCATGAAAGAAGGGGCTGAAGCGGCCTTAGAGTTAAGCCTGTCGTGGGGTTGTGCCGAATTGACAAATGTCCAAGATGATTTCCAGGACATTCTGCGCCAAGCCGAGGACCATCTCTATCGGCATAAGACGACGGATTCTCAGAGCAGCCGCAACGTTCTTCTAGCTTCACTGCAGCGAATTCTTCGTGAGAAGAGTTACGAGACTGAACAGCATGCCCTCCACCTGGAGGCTCTGGCGGTGAGCATCGGGCGGCGTCTGGAACTTCCCGAACAAGAAATAAATAAACTCTCATTGATTGCTGTACTGCATGATCTAGGTAAGGTCGCGATTCCAGAAGAGATCCTGGTGAAGCCGGGCGGTCTCGATGAAGACGAGTGGGAGACAATGCGAAGGCATCCCGAGATCGGACACCGCATTGCGTCCACATCGCCCGACCTTGCATCGGTGGCGGAAGGTATCTTGACACACCACGAACGTTGGGATGGAGAAGGTTATCCACAGGGACTCTCGGGTACGGAGATACCCTTGGCGGCAAGGATCATCGCAATCGTTGACTCGTACGATGCGATGACCAGCGACAGGCCTTACCGCGCAGCCATGAAACCGGCGGAGGCCATGGCAGAAATCGAACGCTGCTCCGGCACACAGTTTGACCCGTCTTTAGTACCCATTTTTATGGAAGTCCTTACAGCAAAAGTCGGACAAACCAAATAAGAAGCAGTATCGGGAGAACTAAGAGGAAGAGTGGCAGAAGCGGAAGAATAAGAGGGAGGCCCATCACGAGGAATAATACTACACCTAGGAAACCAAAGACAACGATAAGGAGAGGACCCACGACTCCGAAGAGTACGGCTCCAACAAATACCAACGTCAAGACTGATACCGCCAGGCCAAACAGAGCTCGCAGCATGTACGCTCCACCTTTCTGAGGACGTATCTGCGGGGGTCCTTGGGAGGGTTCGCCCGCATAAGCTTCACTTCGATTGTAACAGAATATAAGGGGCGAGTGAACCCTCCCTAGAACGATAGTGCCATCAGTCTTTAGGCGGAGCCAGCTGTGGTAGCATGCCGTTAAGGAATTAGTCGACTTCCCTCTGTGATTCCTCTCTCTGCGAACAAGCCTTCACGGGCAAGTAGAATGTACTTGTAACGGCCATCCGGACGGAATCCAGCAGTCTGGTCCGGCGATGCAGCCTGGATGCTCATGAATTGGCCAGCTTCGTCGAAGAACGCAATGTCGATGGACGACTGAAGATCGTCGACCTGGTAGGGGGCACTGGCAGAAAAGGGAATTTCTATAAACAGAATCGTTTCGGCAATCACCTCTGGATCAACACCGCTAAACCCGGTGTCGCGCGCCTCCGCCGAATCCGCTTCCCGCACCTCCAATTCGACGCTGCCATTGTCGGGTGTCTCGATCGTTAATGTTGTCTGCGGCAGTTCAAGCACCAATTGCGTTGCCCGGTCCGAACCTGCCAAAGTCACAATGAGTACGATAATCGCCACCAATAGAACGACCAAACCAATCAACTTTGGCATACCTAGCTTCTGGATAAAACTCATCTGCGTACCTCCTTGAGTTTGGGTTTTGCTCAGGCTTATCTATGTCGATCGGACAGCACGTCCGGGACTTGTGCAACTGCAAACGAAAATAGAACGAAATGGCAACAGGTTGTAAACGTCCCGCTAAGTGCTTCGAGAAACAGCACACGGTTCCTGCCATTTCGTCCAAAAAAGATTGAACTATGCATGGGATTTCCAACATATCATTTGACACGGGGGGACAGACAATGAGCACCATGGATGATCGAATGAAATCTTTGAAACGCGAGTACCCAGAATACATCCCTGTGGGAGTGAGTTTCCTTCCAGCGACTTGGCGCCGGCATCGCGATGGCCTCAGAAAACTTGTGCATCGGTTTCCGGAGATTTTCGAGTCTTTCATGGAAGTAGAGGATTATGACGCTGTTTCCGGTACCTATGCCGCCGGGCAGCATGTGGATGCGTGGGGATGCGTTTGGAGTAATGTAGCGGAAGGCATGGAGGCCATTGTGACGGGTCATCCCGTACCTACGCGCGAGGATATCCGGGAG
>SLOG01000285.1 GCA_007132635.1 Limnochordia bacterium | reverse complement strand
CCTTGCGGCGGAGTGCCTCGGGATCCTTATCCTCACCGAGATCGATTCCGCAGGCAATAACGTCAAAATCGTACTGTGCCTGCAGCCATTTGATGGCCACAGAGGTATCCAGACCACCAGAGTACGCCAATATGACTTTCTCTTTTGCCATTCCGTCTCGCTCCTTTTATGCCTCAAATATATATCCTATTTTACAGCATATTTATGCATGCGGCAAGTAAAAAGATGCGATCGCCCATGTTAATCCTCTGCAAGCCTATTATAAGAGCAGCTTGAGTATCGCCTTCTGGGCATGCAGCCGGTTTTCGGCTTCCGGAAAGACAAAACTGTGGGGCCCATCGATTACCGAGGCCGACACTTCTTCGCCTCTGTGCGCCGGCAGGCAGTGCAGAAACATGTAATCCGAGGCTGCCGCTGAGACCAGAGCATCATTCACCTGATAGCTGGCAAAGGCCTTCATTCGCATCTGCTGTTCTTCCTCTTGGCCCATGCTCGCCCACACATCGGTCACAACAACATCCGCATTCCGCACAGCTTCTCTGGGATCGTCGACTAGAGACACCGCATCGCCAGCTGCAGCGACTACCTCAGGGGCAGGACCGTAACCATCGGGGCAGGCCGCCGAAATAGTCATGCCAGTCAAGGCAGCACCTTCTACCAAAGAGTTGGCCATATTATTGCCGTCTCCGATGTAGGCCATCTTAAGCCCCTGAAGCCGACCTTTTGTTTCCAGAATCGTCAGTAAATCTGCCATCACCTGAGCCGGGTGGTGCAGGTCCGTCAGACCATTGATAACAGGAATATCTGCTGCCTCTGCCAGTTCCTGAATAGTCTCATGAGCAAACGTGCGGATCATGATGCCGTCTACATAACCCGAAAGCACCTTGGCCGTGTCCGAAATAGACTCGCCTCGCCCTAACTGCATGTCCTGAGAACTCAAGAAAATCGCCTGTCCACCTAGCTGCAGCATACCTACCTCAAAAGAAACGCGGGTCCGAGTCGACGATTTCTCGAAAATCATGGCCAGCGTGCGGCCCGAAAGATAAGGATGCGGGATCCGTCTTTTCTGCAGTGCTTTGATCCGCAGAGCCTCCCCAAGTATCCCCATAATCTCGCTCGGTGAAAAGTCGCCCAGGGTCAGAAAGTCTCGTCCCCGCAGTGTTTCAATGTTTTCCATCGATAACCATTCCCTTCTGCGATGTAAGCGCTTGATAAACATTGAGCGGCCAGACGTGCCAATCCTCCGCCTGCGGCAGGGAAAGTACTGCCTTCACTGTCTCCAAACAGGTAAACAGAGGTATTTGCGAACCCACCGCCTGTTCACGTAGGAAAAACCCCATGCGGTCTCGCAGTCTCCCTTGGGTCGGAACATTGATAACGGCCGCCATGTCACCGCCTCGCAGAGCCTCGTCGATAGCCGGTCGTTCCATGGTTACGGCTACTGCAGGCACACTGTGAGCTTTAAGAAAGGCAGCCGTCCCGGGAGTGGCAGTGAGACGGAAGCCCCGCTGCACCAACATAGCTGCCAGGGGGAGCAGCTTCGGCTTGTCGCGATCAGGAACCGACAGAAACACTGCCTGTAATCCATCTTGTGGCTGCAGCAGCGAGGCACCTAGCGTTCCCATGGATTTCCCCAACGCTTCAGCGAAGGAGACCCCTAGGCCCAATGTCTCACCGGTAGACTTCATTTCGGGACCCAAGACAAAATCCACGTGCCGCAGCTTTGACGTGGAAAACACGGGAGCCTTGACGGAATAGAATGCGGGTTCTGGACACAATCCCACCTGTTCGACTGCATCCTTCAGCGTATGCCCCAGCTGCACTCGAACGGCCAACTCCACGATAGGAACACCCGTAACCTTACTTATTATGGGAACCGTACGGGACGCCCTAGGGTTGACCTCCAAGCAGAACACTGTCTCGTCGTGCACGACAAATTGGATATTCATAGCACCCACAATGGGCACCGCCTGGGCAACACGCTGTGTGTAATCGACTATGGTCTGCCGCACACGGGGACTCAATGTAAGCGCAGGGAACACCGAAATGCTGTCGCCCGAATGCACGCCAGCTGGCTCGATATGCTCAAAAATTCCCGGGATCAGTATGTCCTTCCCGTCGCTGACTACATCAACTTCACACTCTCGTCCCGGCACAAACCGATCCACTAAAAGAGGCCACATGCGCGCAGTCTGGCGTTGAAGGGTCTGCGCGTACTCCAGAAGCTCGTTCTGCCGATAGAAGACGAACATGGCCTGACCGCCTATCACATAAGAAGGCCGTACCAAGATTGGATAGCCCAAACGCGCAACGGCTCCCAAAAGCTCGTCAGTCGAACGCACTGTCTCGCCTTCAATGTGCGGCACGTCTAGCTGGCCCAAGAGTTCGTAAAACAGGTGTCTGTCCTCCAGCTGATCAATAGCAGCAATGTCGGTTCCGAAGACCTTTAGGCCTGCCTCAGACAATTCTTTGGCCGCATTTATCCCCGTTTGCCCGCTGAACTGTACCATGACGCCCACAACTTGTTCTTTCTCTGCTGCCCGCAGGATGTCTTCTACAGCTAGAGGTTCGAAGTACAGACGGTCGGCCGCAGAGAAGTCGGTACTTACTGTCTCGGGGTTGTTGTTGATGACCACAGAACGGTACCCCCATCGCCTCAGAGCTGAAGCAGCCTGCACAGAGCAATAGTCAAATTCGATACCCTGGCCGATACGAATGGGACCCGAACCCAACACGAGGATTTGCTGGCCTTCACCCGGCTCAACCTCGTCGACACCTAGCCAGGTCGAATAAAAATAGGGCGTTGTCGCCTCAAATTCTCCGGCACAGGTATCCACAGCCTTATAGCCAGCCTGCCATCCCCAATCCTGCCACAAAGCACGGATTTCAGGTTCGCTGACACCATAAATCGAAGCCAAGAACGAATCAGCCGTGTTCTTCTGTTTTGCCTCCCACAGAAGGTCTTTCGGGACAGTTTGCCATGTGTAGCCGCGCAGACTTTCTTCCAAGTTAACCAAAACCTGCAGTTTGCTGAGAAACCATGGGTCCACCGCGGAAGCATCTCGCAACCGCTCTAACGACCACCCGCGACGCAGTCCTTCAGCCAAGGCAAACAGCCGCGTATCTGTCGGTTCTTGGATCGCCTGCAGCAAATCGTTATCCGATAAGACGGAGGCTGCCGGCAGATATAGACTGGCCAGGCCGACATCCAAAGAACGGAGCCCCTTCTGGAGAGCACCCTCGAAACTACGGTCGATAGCCATGACTTCCCCGGTGGCTTTCATTTGAGTCCCTAAAGAATGGTCCGCCTCTGTAAATTTGTCAAACGGAAACCGCGGCAGCTTCACGACCACATAGTCTAGAGCCGGTTCAAACGCAGCCATAGTGCCACCCGTAATCGGGTTTATGATTTCATCCAAATGATAACCGATACTGCACTTGGCTGCAATGCGTGCGATGGGATA
Source organism: Limnochordia bacterium (assembly GCA_007132635.1). Classification (GTDB taxonomy): domain Bacteria; phylum Bacillota; class Limnochordia; order Darwinibacteriales; family SLO01; genus SLOG01. Next base: position 5,198 of record SLOG01000285.1, on the reverse strand, counting down.
ACCGGCTGCCTTAGATGCAAGCGCCGACGAACGGCTGACCCGAGGATTGACCTCAATAATGCGGTAGTTTTCGGAAAATGGGTCCAGCGCAAACTGGATATTGCATCCGCCAACGATAGAAAGGGCTCGGATCACTCGCAGGGAGGCGCGCCGCAGCATCTGGTATTCCCTATCATTTAGGGTTTGCGCTGGAGCAACAACGATGGAGTCACCTGTGTGCACTCCCACAGGATCGAGATTTTCCATACTGCACACGGTGATGCAGGTGTCATTGGCATCACGCATCACCTCATACTCGATCTCTTTCCATCCTTTAATGCTTTCTTCCACTAGAGCCTGGCCAATGGGACTAGCTCGCAGGCCAGTCCGAAGAATAGTCCGCAGCTCAGCCTCACTGTTGGCAAACCCGCCGCCCGTGCCGCCCAGCGTGTACGCGGGCCGCACGATCAAAGGGTAGCCCACGGTTTCGGCAAAAGCCAAACCCTCCTCTACCGAACGCACAATGCTCGACTCAGGGATCGGTTCCCCAATCGCCAGCATTGACTGTCTAAAGAGTTCTCGATCCTCGCCGCGGCGTATGGAATCCACCGATGTCCCCAGCACTTCCACCGCATATCTATCCAGCAGACCAGTATCAAAGGCTTCTACAACTAGGTTAAGGCCTGTCTGGCCGCCAAGAGTGCCGATAATGCCATCCGGCTTCTCGGCCTTAATAACACCCTCTAACGCGGTTAAGGTCAGAGGCTCAATATAGATGGAATCGGCCGTCGATGGGTCCGTCATGATCGTAGCGGGATTGTTGTTGATCAAGACGACCCGCAAACCCTCCTCTTTGAGGGCAAAGCAGGCCTGTGTGCCAGCATAGTCAAACTCTGCGGCCTGCCCAATTACGATAGGTCCCGAACCAATCACGAGCACCGAAGACAGATCGTTACGTAGCGGCATGCTCAACACCACCGCCCCTCTGCAGGCGCTGCACAAAGGATTGGAGAATATACACCGAGTCGTCCGGGCCCGGGTGAGCCTCAGGGTGAAACTGAACGCCTTCGACGGGCAGCGTTTGGTGGCGCAGGCCTTCGATTGTGCCGTCATTGACATTGACGTGACTGATGGACATAGGTCCGCTGCCCTCACTCTCGATTACGTACCCATGGTTCTGCGCTGACATAAACACGCGGCCTGTTGCCGTATCTCGTACCGGATGATTGCCGCCGCGATGACCAAACATTAGTTTTCGGCTGGAGCCGCCAAACGCCAAACCCAGAAGCTGATGCCCTAAGCAGACCCCTAAAGTCGGGAAGTCCTCGGCAATCCGCCGGATGTCAAGCAGTCTGTCTTGCAGCCATAAAGGATCTCCCGGCCCATTGCTCAGCAGCACCCCATCAGGATTAAGCGCTCGCATCTGGTCATAGGTGAAAGTGTAGGGTACAACCGTGACGCGGCAGCCTAACGACACCAAACTGTCAATAATTGAACGTTTACAGCCATAGTCGATGACCGCTGTATGAGCACCCCTATTCTCGTACGTCACCACTCGAGGAGTGGTGACTCTTGCTACGACGGTATTTGGCTCCGAAACAGTAAACATTGAACTGCTGTTCATCTCCTGAAGGCGTTGCTCAGTGGTAATAATGCCCCTGACTGTGCCTTGACTGCGTATACGTTTTACCAAGGCTCGCGTGTCAACGCCCACGAGACAAGGGATACCAGCATTTGTCAACTCCGAGAGAAATGAGGCTTCCGCTAGATGATGGCTGGGAAGACCACAGATCTCGCCTGCAGCGATTCCGGCGACTTGCGGCCGAGTACTCTCACTGCAGCGCGCACTCATGCCGTAGTTGCCGATCAAAGGGTAGCAGAACACAAGAATCTGGCCTGAATAGGATGGATCGGTAACCATTTCCTGGTATCCAGTCATACTCGTGTTAAAAACCACCTCGCCAACAACGTTCGAAGCACCTAAGAGTGTACCCTTAAAGACCTCGCCAGATTCCAAAAGCAGAACGCCTTCCGCCATAGTGGTTCCTCCTGCCTGCGGCCTCAGCCGCTATCGAGCTGCTAAAGAGCTGCCAAACTTGCGTCCAATACACGAATACAGTGATCAATCTCTTCCTTTGTGCACGTAAGCGGCGGCAGGATTCGCACAACATCGGGTCCGGCCATAAGCACCAGCACACCTTGTCCGCGTGCCTTTTCCATGACTGCTGCCGCCTGCTCGGGGATGACAAAACCGCAGAGAAGTCCTCTTCCCCGCACTTCCTGAATCTGCGGGTAACGCGCTTGGAGGCCTGTAAGGCTTTCCGCTAGATACTTACCTAATTTCTCTGCCTGCTGCGGGATGTTCGTCTCCAACATAAACTGCAGAGTGGCCAATGCTGCACTGCAGGCGAGAGGATTGCCGCCAAACGTGCTGCCATGGGTGCCCGGACCGAAAACGGCAGCGGTTTTGTCGCTAGCCAAAAGCGCACCGATAGGGAAGCCCGAACCGAGTCCTTTGGCCAAGGTCATCACGTCCGGCTCAATACCGGACTGTTGATAGGCAAACAAACTTCCTGTCCGGCCGACACCCGTCTGTACCTCGTCGACCATTAAAAGAATCCCATTGTCACGACACAGTGTTTCGACGGCCTTAAGCCACTGGTCGTCAGCCGTGTTAACACCGCCTTCGCCCTGGATCACCTCAAGAAGGACTGCGCAGGTCTTCGCTGTGTTGACAGAATCCAAGGCATCAATATCATTATACGGAAGATAGCGGAAACCAGGCATTAGCGGTTCGAAGCCCTTCTGAATCTTCTCTTGCCCGGTCGCCGCCAGTGTTGCCATCGTGCGCCCGTGGAAGGACTGGGTAAATGTCACGACCTCGTAGCAATCCGGGCCCTTGGCTTCCTTGCCGTATTTTCTAGCAAGCTTCAGAGCCCCTTCATTGGCTTCGGCTCCGCTATTGCAGAAGAACACTTTATCAAAACAAGAGTTCGCGGTGAGCATATCTGCCAGTTCTTCCTGGATCGGAATCTCGTAGAGATTGGAGCAGTGCCAAAGCATATTGAGCTGCTTTTCCACACGTTCCTTAACATAAGGGGGCACGTGGCCCAGACTGCATGTTGCGATACCCACGCAGAAATCCAGATATTTGGCTCCGTCTGCACCCCAGACATAGCTCCCTTCGCCCTTCGTCATGGCTATGGGAATGCGGTTATATGTTGCCATCAGTGAGTTTCCCATGATTTCCTCCTCTAACTATTAACTCCGATAATCTGCGTTTATCCGAACGTAATCGTACGTCAAGTCACAGCCCCAAGCGACCGCCTGCGCTCCACCAACCTTGAGATCAATGGTGATCCGAATTTCGCTCTCCTGCAGATAGGCTTTTGCTGCATCTTCATCGAATTTCAAAGGCATGCCGTTTTCCATCATCTGCAAATCACCTAGATAAATGTCCACTTGATCAGGATCGACAGAGGCGCCACTATACCCGACAGCACAAACGATACGGCCCCAGTTAGCGTCTGTACCAAAAATCGCCGACTTGACCAGGCTGGAAAGAATCACAGCCTTGGCAGCCTTTTTGGCATCCACCTCCGAGGGTGCCCCCTTGACCCAGACCTCAATCAGTTTTGTGGCACCTTCACCGTCTCGCGCGATCTGCTTCGCCAACTGCCCACAGACTATTTGCAGACCCGCGCAAAACTTTTCCCATTCGGGATGCTCAGTCGACAGCACCGCAGCACCCGCCATACCGTTGGCCATAGCCAGCACCATGTCATTGGTGCTTGTGTCCCCGTCTACAGCTACCATATTAAAGGTATCCTGTGCAGCCGATCGAAGAGCAGCCTGTAGACTAGATGGTTCCACGGCGGCATCGGTGGTTACAAAGGCAAGCATCGTCGCCATGTTGGGATGGATCATCCCGGAACCCTTCGCAGCTCCCCCAATGAAAACCCGTGTACCCTCAATGGTCATCGACACAGCGTAGCGCTTCCGCACCGTATCGGTTGTCATGATTGCTTCCTCAAAACTCTGTCCATCACGCAGTGACTCAAAAGCTTGTATCTTCGCTATTCCAGCACTCAGTCTGTCCATGGGAAGAAACTCCCCAATAACGCCTGTGGACAGCACGGCTCCCAAGTGCTCGGCCATTCCAAAGCGTTGAGCCAACAGACGACGCATCGCATACGCATCCTCGAGTCCTTGTTTGCCCGTACAGGCATTGGCAACACCAGAGTTCACCAACACTCCCTGGAGGCTTCCTTCCACAGCAATACTGGCCTCATTAACAACCAAAGGCGCTGCCTTAAATGCATTCTGCGTGTACACACCTGCCGCCGCTGCCGGAACCTGCGAATACAGCCATGCCAAGTCCAATTTGCGTTTCTTTATACCGGCATGCAGGCCGCCGGCAGTGAATCCCTGAGGACTCAAGAGCCCTCCGTCAGGGAGTTCCTCAATTTCCGAGGCTAATGGATTATCAATGTGAATCGATTCTTGGTGCATACAACCCCCTCTTTCTACATCCATGTGTCGAGCTTAAGAGTCGCCTCAAGGGCACAACGGAACCAACTGAAGACCGGTGTCTTCGGGCCAGCCGAAACGCACGTTCATGTTCTGGATTGCCTGCCCCGCGGCTCCCTTAACCAAATTATCGATAACCGATACGATGGTGAGTACCTGCCGGCGTGGATCAACATGGAAACCCAGATCGCAGAAATTCGAGCCAAGAACCTGTCTTGTCGTTGGCCACTGACCAGCATCGCGGATCCGCACAAAGCCTTTCCCAGAATAGTACTCCCGATAGTACTCAATGACATCCTCTGTGGTTCTCGCTTCGGTGAGTTTTACATACACGGTGCACATCAAGCCTCGAGTAATGGGGATAAGGTGAGGAGTGAAAACAACACCGGACCCCAATTCCTGTTCGATCTCGGGAACATGCTGATGCCGGCCCAATTTGTAGCCGCGGATGGACTCATTCACTTCCGAAAAGTGCACGGCAGAAGACGAGCCGCGTCCAGCACCAGACACACCAGACTTCCCGTCAATAATCACGCTGTCTTGGACAAACCAGCCTGCCTTTTGCCCAGGAATAAGTGCCAGAAGCGCACTTGTGGGATAACAACCTGGGTTGGCTATCAACTGGGCTTCAGCAATCTGAGGCGCGTTTTCTTCAGTCAACCCATACACAGCCTGCTCAAGGTATTCTG
>SLOG01000027.1 GCA_007132635.1 Limnochordia bacterium | reverse complement strand
GGATCCCATCGATCTGACTGCAGCTCTGCAAAACCGCCGCAGTCACAGACGATTCTCTGCAGACCCTCTGTCTCAGGAGGAACTCGCCTTCCTCTTGTGGGCCACCCAAGGAATAACAGGAAAAGATGCGCGTTTCCGAACCGCCCCATCGGCTGGTGCGCGACACCCATTTGAGACGTATCTGTGCATCCACAACGTACAGGGACTCACCGAGGGCATCTATCGCTACCTACCGGTGGACCATCAGCTCGTACAAGTCCGTGAGATCAGCGGTCTGCGAGATCAAGCGATGGAAGCGTGTCTAGGGCAGAAATTCGCCGGTTCGTGCTCTGTCATGTTCGTGTGGACCGTGATACCCTACAGGACGGAGTGGCGTTATGCCGAACTCTCTCACAAAGTCATCGCTTTGGACGCGGGGCATGTCTGCCAAAACCTCTACCTAGCATGCGAAGCGGTCGGGGCCGGAACATGCGGCGTGGGAGCCTACGATCAAGAGAAAATGGATGCGCTGCTGGGAGTCGATGGAGAAGACGAATTCACCATCTACGCGGCGCCGGTAGGCAAACTGCCGCGCTGAGGCAGACATCGGTCAGACCCTGCGGATGCCCCTATCGAACGGCTGTCACTAACGGTTGGTAGTAGCCGGTCTCCCCGGGTCTGTGCCATGTGACCTCCGAGAAACCGGCTGCCCGCAGCAGCTCGCTCAGGTCGCTGCGGAGGATGGCTCGATACGCAGTAGTGCGGCACTCTGTCTTCCAGGTACCACCGCGCTGTTCTACGACAAAATGATCAAGATCGTATATCCTTCCGTCGTTGCGCCAATTCCACACCTGAAACACGATGCGCCGCCCACCTTCCCCATCAAAGACCATAGGTGTGGTCGCGCAAGGCGGTTCCTGTAGTACCCGATCATAGTCTCTGATACTGGCAACAAAGAGTCCCCCATCGACAACCTTCGAGAAGATGCTGGCCAAAGCCTTTTCCATGTCCGCAACTGTGAGTAGATGCGGCAGCGAATTGTCACAGGCAATCACCACGTCATACTGGCCCGGAACTTGACTAGCGAGATCGCGGAAATCAGCAACGCCTACCGTTAAGACAGTACCCAGCCGCTCGGCCTCCGCCCGCGCTCGCGCGGCCGCCTTGGGGCTGAGATCCGTCGCGTGCACTCGATAGCCCAACAGAGCGAGGCCCAAGGCCTGTGTGCCAATTCCACACGAACAATCAAACACCTTCGGCCGCTGGTTCGGATCCGGGTAGTAGCTCCGAATCAGTGCATCCAGAACCGCCCCCTGACGCTGCACAGAAGCATCCCATTGTTCAAAGATCAGATGGTAGTCAGCAGCCAAGTCATCGTAAAACTCCCGAACTCTATCGTTCATCTCCGCCCACTTCCTTGTACTGCCTCTCCAACAGGCTCTGTCCGTGCTGTCGGTACAGGCTGGGGTGGGCGAGTCTATGACGGACCTCCTGCACTGCGACATCTACGGCAGCCGCGAGAATTTCCTCGCCATAGGATGCCGTCGCCTCCTCGGGAGGTACACGCCCGCCTACACCGACGTGATCCGCCCCCTCGGCAGCCAGAGCATCCATAGCCACCGTCTCGGGGTGCAGAGCCAAAACGTGTGAGGTCTCCCAGCAGGCCGCATGGTCGCCCGCTAAGGGATACCTATCCTGCACCAGCAGGTAGTCCACGAAAGCCCAAGCGAGCATGGCTGAACGCCCAGCCGCATCGCGCTGGTTGAACTGCAGAACGGCCGCCCGGGCATGGTCAATCAGTGGATAGTGGCCGGCAACCAAAACGCCCAGCTCGAAACCCAGCGATTCCGCTTCTGCCAAGATATGGAGCAGGAGCTTGTGGTAGTTCAGGGCCTGCTCTGCCGCTGAATAAGGGTGTCTCTGAGCCGTGAAATTCTCGGGTGAAACCTCCATATGCTGAGCAATCTGTTCGCGGTCGCTCGCGTTGCTTTCCATAAGGCCTTCCAACCGGTTCTCCCCATAGTACAGTGGAGGAAACACGAGTCCTCCACCCTGCTTAGCGCACTGCACAGCTATCCCCTCGGCTTGGAGAGTATCTGCCCCTAGCGGCAGGTGAACTCCGTGCCACTCCAAAGTACCGATAGGGATATAGGCCACCGGGCATTGGTGCCGCCGCTCCACCACTTGATTAGGCCGCAGCATGTGATAGCGTACTTCGTCCATCATCCGTTCGCCTCCCTCACGAAACCGCTGGCTTTTCCAAAACGTACAGAATAAAGTTAGGAACCCGCTGTTCATCCGCAAGCTCCGGATAGCGCGCTAGAATCTCCTGCGATACAGTGGGCTCAACAATTCGCCCGACAATGAAGCCTGAGTCCAAAAAACAGCTTATGTACGTCTCTAGAGTCCGATGAAAGTTGGTCACCTCAACGCCCATCATAGTCCAGTGCCGCGCACCTTCCTCGAAGTAGCGATCTAAGATCACGTGCTGTTTTGTCCCCGCCTCGTCCTTCTGCCAGCCACCTGCGGCTGAGCGCATCGGGTGAAGATTTGCTACCACAAAACGGCCGCCGGGCCTAAGCACTCGAAAGACCTCCGCCGTATTAGCACGGAAATCCGGCAGATCACACTGATTGAGGTACGACACGGCCACATCAAACCAGTCGTCTTCCAGGAAACTCAGGTCCTGCACGTCTGCCACTCGGTAAGACGTGACTTCAGACTCCAGTTGGCGGGCAGCCTCGATCATCGGTTCACACAGGTCGAGTCCCAAGACATAAGCCGCTCCCCGCTGCGCCAACAGGCGGCAGAAACGCCCCTCCCCGCAGCCGCAGTCCAGAAACTGCCTGCCTCGTATGTCCCCACAGGCCTCCAAAACCACAGAATCGAGAAGGCCTTCTCGATTAGCATTCCGGCCTACCCGGGCTTCATGAATCCAATTCGGAGCCAGCGCTCGCCACTCGTCCCGCAGAGTCTCGCTTTGTTTCCTCACAGCATCAGCCTCCCTTGCTAGACGTTGAGATAGAAGTTCGCTTCAGTCAGGGCTTTGACCTTCTCTCGGACACGCTTTAGCCATAGGCCTGTGGACATCTTAACCACAACGAGTTACAATCCAAACGGGGGTGTTTTGCTTGCTGAGTAGAATTCGTGGTGGTTGGCGGCGGTTTTTCGGACGGGGCGTCCTTCCTCACCAGACCGCCTTCACTCTTCTCAACCCACTGAGAAAACTCATCCTTAACCCGAAGACCTTGGTACAGCGTCTGAGACTGAAATCGAATCACACCGTATTGGAGGTGGGGCCGGGACCCGGGTACTTCAGCGTGGATGTGGCAAAAGCCTTAACCGAAGGCCACCTTCACCTCTGCGACATTCAACCCGAAATGCTGGCAAAAGCCAAGGCGCGTTTGGAGGCAGCTGGTATCAGCAATGTTTCCTTCCACGAAGCAGATGCCAGTAAGCTTCCGTTTGAGTCCGAGCAGATGGATGTCGTGTTCTTGGTAGCCGTACTGGGAGAGGTGGAAGAGCAGGCCGACTGCTTAGCCGAAGTTTTCCGCGTTCTGCGTCCGGGAGGTCGACTATCCATTACCGAGCAACCCGGTGATCCGGACCTGGTACCACAGCATCAGATACGAGAGTTGGCTCACTCCGTCGGTTTTTCGGAGGAAGAGACCTTCGGCAGCAGCCGCAATTTCACCGTCAACTTTCAAAAGCCAGTTTGAGTCCTTTTCTTGCCTCCCCTCCGCAGGATTACAGCATCCAAAGGTGAATTAGTCATAGAGTTGGATTTTACACGCGTAACAAAGGAGAGGAGCATATCGTGAGTATTGATCGAAAACATGTAGAACAAGACTATCAACGAGCCAAGGAGCTCTATGCGCAATGGGGCGTAGATACTGACCAGGTTCTAAAGAAACTGAAAGAGACGGCCATTTCCCTCCATTGCTGGCAGGGCGACGACGTGGCTGGTTTTGAGGGAGCATCGGACGAACTGACGGGCGGTATCCAGGTTACAGGCAACTATCCTGGGCGCGCTCGCACGGCCGACGAACTCCGGCAGGATCTGGAGATGGCCTACTCCCTGATCCCGGGGGAAAACCGCCTCAACCTCCACGCCATCTATGCCGAAACCGGCGACCAAAAGGTCGAACGAAACGCGCTCGAACCGAAACACTTTTCCAGCTGGGCCGATTGGGCTAAGGAGCAAGGCATTGGCCTTGACTTCAATCCCACTTTCTTTTCGCATCCGCTGAGTGACGACGGTTTTACCCTCAGCCACTGGGACAGCGGCATCCGGCAGTATTGGATCGACCACGCCATCGCTTGCCGCAAAATTGGTGAGTACTTCGGCAAGACATTGGGCACGCCCTGCATAAACAACATATGGGTGCCGGACGGCTACAAGGACATCCCAGTCGACCGAATGAGTCCCCGCAAGCGCCTGAAGGAAGCGTTGGATACAATTCTAGCCGAACCGATCAGCCGCGACCACAACATCGATGCTGTGGAGAGCAAACTGTTTGGGATTGGATCGGAGAGTTATGTCGTAGGCTCAAGTGAATTCTATCTGGGTTACGCCGTACAGAATCAGACTCTGCTCTGCCTGGACGCCGGCCACTTCCACCCGACCGAGGTCATTTCCAATAAAATCTCCGCCGTCCTCAACTTCCTGGACGAAATCCTTCTCCATGTCAGTCGACCAGTTCGTTGGGACAGCGACCACGTGGTGCTCTTTGATGATGAATTGCAGGCCATCATGGAGGAAATCGTCCGAGGCGACCTTCTTAACAAGACCTATATCGCTCTGGACTTCTTCGATGGCAGCATCAACCGCATCGCAGCCTGGGCCATCGGCACACGAAACGCGCAGAAGGCTCTGCTAAAGGCCATGCTTGAACCCACCGAACGCCTGCAGAAGCTTGAGCTAGAGAAGGACTTCACATCGCGCCTAGCGCTTCTGGAAGAACTCAAGGCATATCCTTGGGCCGCAGTATGGGACTACTACTGCCTAACCCAGGATGTCCCTGTCAAAGAGGCGTGGTTGGAAAAAGTCAAACAGTACGAGAGTGATGTGCTGAGCAAGCGAGGTTAACCACTGCACTCAAAAAAAGGGACTCCAGGAGTTGAGCCATATCTCCTGAAGTCCTTTTCTTGTTTTCCTCCGTTTTGAACAGACCGGCTGGTGAAAGCAGAATCCTTCAGCGCTCCCCGAGCCGAAAGAACTCAGCCAACTGCTGATTTGACCACTCCGTAAGAGCACTTTCGGGACGCAGTATCAGATCAGCTACCTTTTGTTTTGACTGGATCATCGCGTTTATCCGCTCCTCAAACGTGCCCGTCGAAATGAGCCGTTTTACTGTCACCGGATTTTCCTGGCCGATGCGGTAAGTTCTGTCCGTCGCTTGATTCTCTACGGCAGGGTTCCACCACAGGTCGTAGTGGATGACCCCAGTGGCCTGGGTCAGATTGAGGCCGGTGCCGCCTGCCTTGAGCGAGATAATCAGGACCGAATGCCGGCCTGACTCTTGAAAGCTCTCGATCACCTCACTGCGCTGCGCTGCCGATAGCCCACCGTGAAACACCAGTGAGTCACAGGCTAGTTCTTCTTGCAGTAACCGTCTCAGGAGATGCACCATCTGGCGGTATTGTGTGAAAACAAGAACCTTCTCCCCCTGGTTCAAAAAATCGCCGACGATTTCGAGAGTCCGCACCGCCTTGCCAGAATCAGCCGCTCGCAGCTCACCACTCTCCGTGTACTGGTGGGGATGGTTGCAGATCTGCTTAAGCCAAGTAAGAAGCTGCAGCACTAGGCCTCGCCGTTCAATCCCCTCTGCCTTATCCAGCTTTGCCATGACGTCGTCAACGACTGCTTGGTATAACACAGCCTGCTCTTTCGTCAGCACACAGTACTCGTCCTCGACAATCTTGTCGGGCAGATCCTGGATGATCGTCTTGTCAGTCTTCATCCGCCGCAGTACGAACGGGCTGACAGCTTTCTGGAGACGCCTGGCCGGTTCCGGCTGGCCATACTTCTCAATTGGCAGTGCATACGAGCGGTTAAAACCCTTCTGGCTGCCCAAATAGCCTGGAAGGAGAATCTGAAAGATACTCCAAAGCTCCCGCAGCCTGTTTTCAACAGGCGTACCTGTCAAGGCCAGCGTCCCCGAAGCTTTGAGTCCGGTAATCGCCCGAGTCTGCTTCGTTTCGGGGTTTTTGATATTCTGCGCCTCATCCAAGACCAGCAGACTCCATGTGCGCCGCTGCAGACGCGCCTGTTCGTGTCTAGCCAACCCATAGGTCGTGATCACGACATCCACACCAGATACCGTCAATCTACGCCCTTGGCCATGGTACACCAACGACTGCAAGGAAGGCGCAAAGCGCTGGATCTCCTTCTCCCAATTGGCCATGAGTGTCGTTGGGCAGATAACAAGAACTGGCTCATCAGCCAGACCTTCCTTTTGGCGCTGCAGCATGACCGCAATCGCCTGAATGGTCTTTCCCAAACCCATGTCATCGGCCAAACAGCAGCCGATACCGTGCTTCAGCCGACTGTGCGCCCAGCGAAATCCATCCAGTTGGTAGGGGCGCAACTCCGCCTGCAGACCTTCCGGGACGGAAACCTGATCAACAGAAACCAGATCCTCCAACACCTGCTGCGCTCGACCATCCAGAGATATCGGGGTCCCGTCAACGTCACCTACAACAGCAGCCCGCAGTGCTTCCGTGTCCTTCAGCTGTACAGACGACTCTTGGAGACGGCGCAGAATCGCCGCCGTTTCTTCTGGATCCAAGTAGACAAACTGCCCGCGGAAGCGAACAACCTTCCCTGCGTCTCGAGCTAATGCCCGAAATTCGGATTCGTCAATGATCGAATCGCCGACAGAGGCCCTCCAAGAAAACCGAATCAGCTCGTCCAGCCCGGCCCCCCCTCCGTGGCTGCCGCTGCCCGACCCATGCAGCGCCGCCTTCGGACGCGCGAGTTTGACCAGTTCTTTGGGAAGAAGCATACGAAAGCCCAACATCTGCAGTGTCTGTTGGCTGCCGAGGAGCAGCTCTGCGGCCTGCACCCCATCCAGGGTCAGCGCTCCTGCCCCCTCCACGAACAGCTGCAGCGCCGGAAAGTGCAGCTGCGCGATGGTAAGTTGGCGAACAAGGTCCCGTTTGACTGCAGCCATCGGGCTTCCAGCAAATTCTCCCTGGCCGCTCATCACTTCACTCAGAGCCACCATGGTACCTGCTCTCTCACCCTTGGGTAAGATGCCTAGTGTCATGCGAAACGCATCACCTTCTGTCGGGGTCAGCTGCAGCACAGGCACGCAGATGTCCTGCGGCAGATGGGCACTGCTGAGCCAGTTGCGGATTGCCAGGGCCGTGTTTCGCTCAGTGAACGAATCAACCCAATACACTTCATCCGTGAAAAAAGGTTGGGATAAGCTCGTCTTCCCTGGAAACGGCGCCGATACGTAAACCAGTTGATTCAGAAAGACAGTCAGAACCTCACGCACACCGTCAGCCGGTTCCAAGACGTTTTGGTCCAGATCGCTCTGGATGAAATCAGCCGGATAAACGGACTCCAGGTATACCTGAAGATTGCGGGCTTCCTCTGTGAAAAAAGTCGGTACATGGTTTATGAAGAAATTCCCCTCGGCGTCCGCGGTCACCTCCGGAGTGAGCATACTGTGTTCAGCGAGAAGCAGACTCACCGCTGCTGCTTCACTCAGGAAAACGGCGCCAGGCGGAAAGCCGCTCTCCGCCGTCAAGAGAGGCCGGCTCAGAAACCACATCAGCGTGGCGCCAGCAGCTGCTGGGCATAGACGCACAGGATCCGATGGGACACGAGTATCCCAGTCCACGGGAAGCTGAGCTGCGTCGGGCACGCTCCTTATTTCATAATGTTCCATCAGACTGTCCGGATCGGGCACGAAAAGCAGACGGTAGTCCTGGTACCGGTCGACGCGCTCCAGATCCTTGATTTGGATCGCCGCAGCCGTTTCAGCCACCTGCTCATAGGCCTTGACCAGTTCCTTCTTCAACAGGCCCGTCGAGTCAAACACTGGCGTGTCGGGGAGAAGGCCCAGCCGGTCACGACCACTGGAATTGTCTAGCGTCAGCGGCGGACGCTCTCGCCTTCCTGGCTGAGGAGTCGCTGCATCTGGCTGGACAAACCGACGCCGCAAGGAACGCATGGCTTCCAGAGTCGGCTGCGCGCTCTCCACATCCACGCCTCGCAGCTGCAATAGCTGCATGGGGTTTTTATCGATCTCGGCAGCCATAAGGTAGAAGACCGCCGCGAGATGTTTGCACGGATTCGCCCAGTCGGGACAGCTGCAGGATGCGGAGATATCGTTCCAAGAGCGAGGCAGGAGCGGCAGCTCACGAAGCTCGGCCAATGAGAGAATTTCCTCGGCGAGGACACCCAACTCCAGCTGAGCCCGCACGGCGGGATGCTCGTCCAGCAGCGCCTCCCAATCGCGACGTTGGCTTTTCGTATATGCCTTGAGGCGAATCGAAATCTCATAGGGGTCCCAACGCCTTCCCTGCACCAAAGCGGAAACCTGTCGTCCGGAGATGTCCACGCGCAAAACAGACCCATTGCGCGCATAGGTCCTGCCGCGAGGGAGACGGTTGGTGTCACGGTCGATGCGTTCCAGCGCGTCAACCCAAGCCTGCCCCCACCATGTCTGTGCAAACGTCTTTCGTCTCGGCATCT
>SLOG01000426.1 GCA_007132635.1 Limnochordia bacterium | reverse complement strand
GCTTACCGATTAACCTTATTCGCCAGGTTACTGGACATAGCCTGGCACTTATCAAGGAACATCTTGCACTGGTTGACAAGCATTTCCCCACCAAGCAGGAGTTGGTTGATTACCTGTCGAAGCGTGGGGTGGAGCTGGAAAATGCTCAATAGATCAATAAGCGGTTATCTGTTAATATACTGCATCAACAGTAACAAGCATCTACTTGTAGAGGCGCATGAAGTGTTTTTGTTTATTGATTTAGTTTTTATGTGAAAATTTAATATAATTAATATCTTCAGAAGGAATTTTCACAATAACGTAGAATAGTAACAACACGATAACTCGCTTAATCAGAATTTTTTATTTTTACTACTTTTACTAAAATCACTCTAATTAGTCACAAATTTTGAAAGATGTCAAATGAGAGGTGATATTTATTGCTAATTTCTTTGTATGGTAAGTTATTACCAAGTCTTAAAAAATCATAATAGACTTATTGTGGGTTAATTATTAAGATAATGGGAGTGGTGAAGTTGAATATTTATAAAAGAAGCCTGATATTGCCGATTGTTCTTTGTCTGACGGTGCTATTTCTTTGTTCAAACCTAGCTTATTCGGCACCCGAACAGGAGAATGCCCGTTTGGAGATTTTTTCTCTTCCCCTAAACCCTAGTTTTGAGGAATACCTTGAATTAATGGACAAGGGCGACCTGGAACTTTTTACCGAAGAGGGTTATCCTCTGGGTTATATACCACCTCCAGTGGAGCGTTATCGTGATAAAGCTCATGATGATATTACATTACTTGAGCAGCCTGAGGCTTTTGACCTGCGCAATGAAGATCGGGTTACACCGGTAAAAGATCAAGACCCGTATGGTAGCTGCTGGGCCTTTGCCACCTATTCTTCCCTGGAATCGTACCTGCTGCCCGGATCGGAGAATAATTTTTCTGAAAATAACCTGATGCGTTTACATGGGTTCGATTGGGGACCTAATGATGGAGGCAATGAATTTATTTCCATGGCCTACCTGTCCCGCTGGAGTGGCCCGGTCAAAGAAGCAGATGATCCCTATCCGACTAATCCGGCCAACTCCAACCTGTCACCGGTGCGGCACGTGCAGAAGGTAGAATTTGTCCCTGAAACAACTGCTCATGTAAAGCAAGCCTTATATGATAACGGCGCCTTGTTTACGGCGATGTATTGGCTAGATGACTATTTTAACGATGCCACCAATTCTTATTACTACCTTGGAAATTCTAAGCCTAACCATGGCGTAGCCATAGTCGGCTGGGATGATAATTACGATAAAAATAATTTTGATGATCCGAAGCCAATTGACGACGGAGCCTGGATTATCAAGAATAGTTGGGGCGCTGGCTGGGGTGATGGCGGCTACTTCTACATGTCATATGAAGATTATTATGCAATGGCAGATGCTACGGCTTTTCATAATGCTGAGTCGACAGACAATTATGACCACACCTACTATTACGACTTCTTCGGAATCACAAACATGATTGGATCTGGCTCAGAAACAGCTTATGGCTCCAATATTTTTACAGCAGGAGCTAGTGAATACCTCACTGCAGTTTCATTTTTTACTTTTGTTCACGACACCAGCTACGAAATAGAAATTTATACCGGTGTAGACGCTGATAACCCTATAAGCGGTAGCCGGAAGCATGTTCAAAACGGCACAGTGGTGTACGGAGGTTACCATACTGTACCACTCGAAAAAGATATTTTCTTGGCTCAAGGTGAGCTCTTTTCAGTTGTAATAAAATTTACTACCCCTGAGTTTGTTTTGCCAATACCAATCGAGGATGCCGTAGAAGGCTTTAGCAGCAATGCAACTATAAACCCTGGTCAAAGCTTTTTGAGCTTTGATGGTTTAAATTGGGAAGATTTTTATAATATTGCACAAGAACTAGAAAAATCATGGAAAAATATCACAATAAGAGCTTTCACGGAGCGAGAATCCCCCGATTATTATAATCTAATCTATTTCCAGAATATCGAAACAGGTTATGTCGACACCTGGGCTGTTGAAGGGTTTAATATAACTGAACATTATTCCGGTATTTATGGCATGGATCCTTCCCGCTGGCGAATAGCTGCTGTTTACGACGTTTCAAAAAATGGTAGCCCTGATTTAATTTGGGAAAACATCAATACCGGAGCGAGACGAGCCTGGGTTATGAATGGTTTGGAAAAGGTTTTAGAAGTGCCCGTTGGACCGGGAGTGGTCAACAGCCGTTTTAGAATAGCCGATCTACATGATATGGATGGTGACGGCAACCTAGATGTCATTTGGCAAAACATTGTTTTCGGTGGCCGTAACGTTTGGTTCATGGATGGTTTTGAAAGGGTTGGCGGCAGACAATTTACCGTGGCTAATACTAACTGGAACATCGTCGGAGTAGAAGATATGGGTGATGATGGCAAAACCAATATTATATGGGAACATGTCAGGCGCGGTGAACGTAATTATTGGACCTTGGATGAGAATTTAAACCGGATTGATGGTGAAAGCGGCAATTTCTATCAAACTGGCATTAATTGGAATATCAGGGCAGTTCAAGATATTACTTACGACGGAAATCCTGACATACTATTTGAACACTCTGAAGACGGAAGACGAAATATGTGGATAATGGACGGCATGGATATCACTGAAGGTGGCAATATTGGAACTAGGCCCCCAGAATGGACTATTGTCGGGGCGGCCAGAGTTACAGAATCCTTTGATCCAGGAGTACCGGCAACTCCAATTCAAATCAATGTGAGTGCCAGCCCTCCTGAAGGTGGAGTTATAGAAGGAGGAGGTACCTTTACCCTTGGTGATAAAGTAACTTTAACTGCAACCGCCAATTCTGGATGGAGTTTTGTTAGATGGGAAGAAAATGGTTCCTCCGTATCAACGAATCAAAGTTACTCCTTTACTGCTAAATACAATCGTAACCTGATAGCTGTATTTGAAACTATAAACGGTACGGGTAATATCAAGGACGGAACCTGGTTTGGCATGGACATGGATGAGCCACCGAGAGGTTGGCTTCTGCTCAATGTCAACAATGATCAGATCACGGCACAAAATTCCGACATTATAGTGAATAACGAACAGGCTTCTATCTATATTGAATTTAATTATTCCTCAAATCCGGTAGCTTTTTACTATGCAGGAGATGTGCCAATAGATTCTGAAGGTTTATTTGAAATATCATTAGTTGCAGGTCCTCACAACATATCAATTTTTGGTGCATTTTTTGAAACTCACGACCCGTCTTTGCCCGACCAGGCTATGATTGGCTATGCCTTTCATGATGAACCGGGACGTTCCATGGACTATATGTGGATAGGCTTTAACGAAGCCGACCTTTTAAGTGTTGAGAGTCTTGATAAAACCCTATACGAGAATATCAATACACTTGGCGACTCAGAGACAGTTAAACTTGAAGCAATAATGATAGAGCAAGCTGAATGATTCATACTAATTTTTTGATTTAATTGTTGCTTTCTCATCACAAAGATTATCAACCAAGACAGTCTTATTTGCTCTTCAAACTTGGCAATCCGGGAAGCAAAACTTCCCGGATTGCGTTTAATTCAACCAGATTCTTTTTACATTATACGTATCAACAACGTCAATGGAATTTTTACTCATTATAGACTTCTTGTGCGGGAGAACCTCCTGATTTAAAGCCTATTGCAGAGCCCCGAAAAAACCTAACAGCAGCATAGTTAATAAGATGAATAATGCCTTTTTCATCCTATCACCTCTTTCCGGTTGCAATGAACTATGTTGTCATAACTTCTACCAGGGAATTTTATACCCTGTTCTAACGTGTGAACCTTAATAAAATTTAAAATATGTTTATACTTTTTCAACATGCAAAACATAAGCATAAAGCTGTAAATATTAAAAACCCGCAGGATAAGATATGTGATATTTATGATACATTAAAATCAGTATTCAATTGGTATTGCCACTCTTTCTGCACCAACAATAGTCCAATCTGGATGCCTACTGCCAAACAGTGCACCATATTCTTTGTCTAACCCTGACATAAACCAGATTGAACGGCGCCCATCTGCATGTTCCCAAACTAGATCGGGATTACCGTCCCAATTAATATCAATGACAGCTTTTATCCTCCAATTAATACCAGCTACAGCGAAGTTGCCACTCTCCTGAACAATTTGAGCCAAATTATTATCCAGGGTCCAGTAATTGCGTTCGCCCCGCAGGCCATGTTCCCAGATTAAATTGATCTTGCCGTCACCACCCATATCTGCTACTCCGGCTATTTCCCAGTTAGTATTGACAACAGCAAATTGCCTACCGCTAATTCTTTTTAAGCCATCCATATACCAGGCATTGCGACTCCCCCAGGCAATATTTTGCCAGACCAAGTCTGCGCTTCCATTATTATTGAGATCATAAATATCAGCAATCCTGTAATTAGGATTGGCATACCCCAGATTAATTTCTTCTTTCTTTTCAAAAACTTCCATCAACCAAACTACACGGCTTCCATTTGCTCTATTTTCCCATATAAGATCGGGGCTTCCACTACCATTTAGATCATGAACTGCCGCGATCCTCCACAGCTTAGGATTTTTTCCGGTAAAACTATCAACCTGTTCAACATTTGATAAACCTTTGATCAGCCAGGCATCTATTTGACCACTATCTAAGTTTTGAAAATAAATAGCCGGCACCACTTTGCTTTTTTCAATAAGATTCAGAGCATCTGTCATACCATAACCAAAGCCATAATTAGGTATAGTGGGGTACTGTTCATTGCTTAAGGATATTGCTGTTTCTTTTAAATAAAAGACAATCTCGTTAACTGTAAGCTCCGGGTAAGCAGATAGTAGAAGGGCTGCGGTTCCAGCAACATGTGGAGCAGCAAAAGATGTCCCACTCGCATAACCATAATCCCCGTCAAGTGTCGGACAATAAATATTTACGCCAGGAGCTATAAGTTCTGGTTTAATCATATCTCCGTAGGCGCCTGGGCCTCTACTGGAAAAAGATGCTAATTCACGGTTGTAATCAACAGCTCCAACAGCAATGCTCTCAGGATAATTTGCCGGATTTCTTACCGATCCTACTCCCGGCCCGGAATTACCGGCAGCAAAAATGGGCAAAATAAAGGCATTGCGCCAGTTATTAACCATCTCTCGAAACCAGTCATCAACTTCGGCCTGGCCTCCCCAGGAATTGAGAACAATATTGGGAGCTTTGGTTGGATCAGGGTTCTCCCCATTAGTATCAGTTGGAGCAAGCATATACTGTCCGGCTGCCAGCAGGTTAGATTTGCTCCCTCTCCCGTCATTACTAAATCCGCGCGCAGCAATCCATTTAGCACCAGGTGCCACGCCAACTGCCAGATCCTTCTGCTGATCGTAGCCAAGAGCTACACCTAAAACCTTTGTTCCATGGCCATGTTCATCTCCAGGCAATGGATCACCGTAGATAGGGTCGTACCAGTTGTAATTGGGAACAGGATTCAGCGTATCATAACCTCGCCATCTGGTTTCCAGTGCAGGGTGATTCAGCAAAGCACCTGTATCAATAATCCCAATAACGACCCCGGTGCCGTCATAGCCATGTTTGTCCCATGCTTCGGGAGCTCTAATAGAACTAATGCTCCATGGGCCGGTTACTTCATCGGGCAAACTGACTAACTCTTTTGGTAAAGGGTCATCAAGGACAATAGTCCGGTCCTGGTAAATCTTG
Organism: Limnochordia bacterium; assembly: GCA_007132635.1. Lineage (GTDB taxonomy): Bacteria > Bacillota > Limnochordia > Darwinibacteriales > SLO01 > SLOG01. The sequence continues at coordinate 2,971 of SLOG01000426.1, read as the reverse complement.
CCCACATCCGGTCTGGCAGCAATGGTTTCGGCAAGAGAAGGGTCCAAGCTGACTGAAATTATATTTACAATAAAAAAGCTCTCTAATGAACTGACTTTTCCTTCAGCTTTCATTGTCTCCAGAAAACGTAATATTGAAGCCTGCGAAATATCAGCAGTTTCCCGTAGGCTATTAACTATCTCAGAGCGTACTAAAGATTTAGCCTCTTTATAGTTGCCTTGTTCTTCCAGACTGCTTGCTTTACCGGCATATATTTCATCAGTATCAGCCTGTTTATTCATATAAATCAGGACATTAATGTGCTCATCTGCTGAGTCAATCACTTCCTGTAGATCATCAGCTATTTTTAATTCTGAAGAAAAAACCGTATTTGGAATAATAAATAACAACAGAACTACCAGTATCATTAAATAAACAATGTTTTTTAACTTAAGCATGTATATTGCTCCTCCGATAATTAACTAACCTACAATTATTTAATTTTAACATACCATCACAATTTTTGATAAACTTTTCCTTCTTCCTATTCCCGATATTTTCCTTTGCATATGTTATAATAACTAAAATAGTAATCCAATTACTTATCAATTTTTCGGTTCATAAAGGTATTTCACCGGAGAGTGATGATTAGTGTCAATTAAAGTTAAGCGTTACATAAAGAATAAGTTATTTTCAATATTCCGACACCGAGGTTACTTTATAGAAAAAAGCAGCCAGAAAAACCTTTGGGATGACCCCTTTACCGCCCAAAAAGAACTGCTTAAAGATTATACTCAGCCAGAACCAATTATTTTTGATGTTGGTGCAAGCATAGGAAATACAGTTAGAGCTTACCTGAAATTATCTCCGCCTGCAATAATATACTGCTTTGAGCCCTACCCGGCAAGCATAGCCAAACTTAAAAACAGATTCTCGTCAAAAAAACAGGTCCGGATTGTGCCCTACGCAGTTGCAGAGAAGAGCGGAGAAAAAATTTTTTATGTTAACCACTTCGAACCAACAAACTCTCTTTTACCTCGCCCTGACGAAAGCAGACGCTATTATCCCAGGCACGCCGGACCTAAAAACACAATAACCGTTAGAACTCTATCACTTGATGATTTCGCCAAAGATTCAGGTATTGAATATGTTGATGTTTTGAAACTTGATGTTCAGGGCGGCGAATTAATGGCCTTACAAGGAAGCGAGAAACTTTTACAAGCCCGGGCAATCGGTTTGATTTACAGTGAAATCATATTTATCGCTCATTATAAGGGTGGCCCATTGTTCCATCACCTCTGCTCTTTTCTAGATAGCTATGATTACTCACTTTTTAATATTTACGGCTTGAAAACCGCCGCTAATGGGCAACTGCGCTTTGGCAATGCCATCTTTGTCAGTTCAGATCTCCGTAAAAAAATCATCGATCAACATCCTGAAGAAATCTAATACCAATAATAAATTGTAATTAGCAATTTCATCTTGTGGAGTATAATATGTATTTAAATATATGATCTGCTATAAGAGCCAGTGCTTTCAGCTTGGCTTTGAACTTAATGGACCGGTGTCCATCATCATGCTGCCAAATAACATTTGGATGGCCGCCGCCTTTGAGGGTTCGGACGGATGTAACTTCCCAGGCAGAGTCTATTTGGTATAATTTTTTATTATCTACTTTAATCATTTTAAAACACTAATAAATGAAAATAGTTGCCCATTATATACATATTAATAAATGTTTCTCAACGTAAAGGAAGGTATTCAGGAATGGAATATAGAAATAATAATGAAATCTAGCAGAAAGTGAGGAGTAAAATGGAATTAGCAAAAAAATTTTTAGGGAAAGATCAGGATTCATCATCTTTTGATGATGCCCTGTTTGATAAGTTTTTCTTAACCGGCGCAAGCAAAGATCTTTTTGTTATCAGGTCAAAAATACCTATACCTAATCAAGAGATTAATGATCAACATGCCCATGACAATTTTGAATTTACCATACCCTTATCCCACAGCCCTAAATTATTGATTGAAAATAAAGAGTTTAGACTTCCTCGAAGAAATATCTTTCCTTGTAACCCTGGTCAGTATCATGGTCCGGCTGAGGTTGCCCGTCAACACCGGATTATTGTATTACAACTTACTCCACAAAGACTACAGGAGATTGCATCCTCTATGTTCGATAAATGCAATACAGAGTTCCATAATATTCCTATTCCTATGGATTTTTATGTTGAGAGTCTAATAGAGAAGTTTATCGATGAGAGCAAAAACAAACAGGCTGGCTATCTGTTTATTTTGGAAAGCCTCAGCAGTTTACTAGGGGCAGAAATACTCAGGACACTTAGAAGCAATTTAGAATTCCGAAAAAATACTTTGAATGATATAAGCAAAAAAGATATCAATAGAGCTCTTGAATATTTACACGCTAATTTAAATCAAAATTTTTCTTTAACTGATCTTGCTGAAATTACTAGTTTAAGCAAGTACCATTTTATGCGAGTATTTAAGAATGAAACAGGCAAAACTCCTTACCGTTACTATATTGACTTGAAAATAGAAAAAGCTATAGAGCTTCTCAAAGCGCATAAATATTCTATTACAGATATTTGCTTTTTTTGTGGCTTCAGAGATCATAGTCACTTCAGCAGGACATTTAAAAATAAAACAGGCATGACTCCCTCCCTTTTTAAAGAGCTATGCACATAGTAGATTTATTAATAAGCTATTGACTTGCCCGGAATATGATGGGCCCCAATGTCAAGACACAGTTTTTTTCGGTCTTAAGCGACAGTGGGACCCATCATAGCGATCTTGATCCTTATAAGATAAAACAATAAGATCTTGTTATGTGCATATTACTTTCTTTTACAAAGTATCAGTTACCCGCTGCTCCGACTATTCTCCACTCCGGATCCCTGTTACCGAATATTCCGCCACCATCTTCCGCTCTTCTATCCATGCCATCCATGAACCAAATCGAGCGCCGTCCATC
>SLOG01000024.1 GCA_007132635.1 Limnochordia bacterium | reverse complement strand
TGGGCGAGGCAGTCCAGACAATGTACAGTCTGCCAGGTGACTACCGCTGGGAGTTCACTGTCTCGATGGACTCTATGCTGCGTCCCGTTGAACGGCTGGACTTCTTGGGACTGCTGGACTTGGAGAGCGGAACAGCCAGCGGCATCGTGAACGGAGTGAACGGCGCGACATCAGACATCGTCGGCACGTGGACAGCAGAACAGGCCCGCTGAGGCGTATGGCAGTGGCAGGCGGCGGCGCGGTGCCGCCGCTCAGGACTCGGGTTCGTCGAAAATGATCCCCGGGCCGTACGGCGCGAGGCCCACCATGATGTAGGAGTTGATGCAGGTATCGTTGTGGTCGTAGGCAAACTGCCACATGCGTCGACACAGGTCGCGGATCACCGGCCGATAGTTCGCGTTGTCCGCCAGGTTCGTCGTTTCTTCCGGATCGGCCCAACGATCATAAAGCTCATCGAAATCGAACCCATTGTAGACATACTTCCACTGGTCGGTCGTGACCGAGCGCTGAATGCCGTACTGCTCGTTGCCGTTGCTCTGGGTGAATATGGCATCCCGCCAGTCTTCAACAGCTTCATCCTTTAGGAACGGCACGAGGCTGCTTCCAGTGAACGACCGGTCGGGAGACAGGCCCGCCAGTTCCAGGAACGTCGGGGCGAAGTCCGCTAGCGACACGAATGCATCAACGTCCCTCCCGGGGTTCACAATACCCTGCGGCCAGCGCATGACGGCAGGAACCCGGTACGCCGCCTCGAAACAGGGCAGGCCCTTAGCCCAGATACCGTGTTCGGCCATATAGTCGCCGTGGTCCGAGACGTAGAGGACGACAGTGTTGTCCGCCTCGCCGGACGCTTCCAGCGCGGCCAGAATCTCACCGAACAAGGCATCTTGGTACGAACAGAAGGCCAGATAGTGGCGCATTGCCTCCTGGTGTTCTTCGGGAGACAGCTGATCGTAGAGGGCGCGGATGCGCCGGTACATAGCGGGCTTGTCCGTCATCCGATCGTAGAAGTTCTCGGGAAGGGGAATGGGATCCGGGTACAGATCCAAGTACTTCTGCGGGACACGGTAGGGATCGTGGGGGCCGAGCGTGCCGACAAACTGACACCACGGTGCCGATGCGTCCGCGGCTTCCGGGCGGTTTTTGCGCTCGGCAAACCACTGCAGCGCCTCATCCACCGTCTCCCGGTCCCTAAACGGCGACTCATCCACCCCGCTAATGGTAAAAGTACCGTAACCAGGCCGCTGAATCTCGAAGTCTGCCCGCAGGCCTGGCCCGGCACTGCCAATTCGGCGGTACTGGTCCCACTCCCTCTTCGAACGGAGTTCCTTGAGCTTGCTCTCCGTTACGGCCTGCTCCTGCGGCCCATTGACCTGCCACCCGCGGTCAGCCGGCGTCTCAAGAGAGCTCACATGCCACTTGCCGCTGAAATACAACTCGTAGCCAGCGTCCCGCAGATCATCGCTGAACAGCTTGACCCCGGGATTCAGGCCGCGGCTGAGAGCATTGGCCACCTGCACGTTGTTCCAGACGCCGTGTTCCGTCGGGTACAGACCCGTGAAAAACGTCGCCCGAGAAGGACAGCAGTGCGGCGAAGGACAGTAGGTTCCGCTGAAGGTAACCCCCTCCGCAGCTAACGCATCCAAGTAGGGCGTCACGGCGCGTGTGAACGGGGGCGCAGTATCCCAGCGCTGTTGGTCGGTCATAAAAACCAGAAGATTGGGCTTGTTCACGGATCGTGGACCTCCTTAGAATACCTGTACGCCGAACGTTTGACGAACGTTCGAGTTAGACATCTATATCTTGTTGGGAAACAATTGTTTTCCGCAAGATGTGGGTAACCTGTGGATAGTGTGGATACATATGTTTGTGCAGATCGGCACATCTGTTTGGAAAGGGCCTGGATCACAGATAACGCACGTAGTTTAGCTTGTTGTATATACACTGCTGACTATTGGCATCTAACCGAAAGAGGCTCATAATGCGCTTGTCGAGCTCTTCGTATAGCTGGGTGCGGCCAGAAGGCTCATCCAGCAGGGCATCGACAAGGGCTGTTATCTCGTCGTGTTCGCCTGTGGATAACATAGGTATCGGAACGGTTTCTAACTGCGAACGCAGCACCTTGACCGACTGGAAGACCGAAGTCCAGTAGAACTGAACCGCACGCGAGTTCAGAACCGCCAGTACATAGCGGCACGACAAACCGGGGATCTCCGGGATGACGCTGTTGGCGCTATTCAGCGTTAGATGGCCGACGTCGTCATAGGCGACAACGAGATGGCGGTTGATAAACCGATAGACGAGTTTTTCACGGCGGTACAGCTCCTCGGGCGCCGTCTGCTGCAGCACGTCCGGATCAAAAACGAGGTAACGCTGATCAGGCCCGCCGAGCGCAGGACGACGCAGACGAAATACGGCGGTTCCGGGGACGACGGGTTCGGCTCCGGGGCTTGGGTGGCGCAGCAGATGCTCGTGATTGCTGCCAGTAACAATACCCATTGCCCAGCGGGCGTTTTCGTGCAGGAAGACGACGGGAGTTAACTCGCTCATTCGGTGGACAATGTCCTCTTGCTGCGCCGTGAGATGCGGGTTAAGAACACCGGCGGGAGCGGAAGCCCACTGCATTTGACTCACAGACCGGCGGCCGCTGCCCGTCTGCAGCTGCAGCCGGTGCCCGGGTGCGGCCGGTGCTCGGCGAACGATAAGGGTCACCACGTCGATGTTCGCATCGTCGAAGGGCCGGGCGTGCAGAGAGCACTGGAGCACCGTCTGGGTTTCGTAGAGAACCCGGCGCACCGGCGCGTGGCTCTCTACGTGAGTGACCGCCTCCGGGAGCACATAGGCCAGAATACCCCGGGGACGCAGCAGTTCTAAGCCGCGTTCGATGAAGAGTGCAAAAGACTCACAGGCGCTCCCCGCTAGTTTGTAGCGTGAACGCAGCTGCACACGTTCGTCCGGGGCATACGCATGGCCCCAAGGCGGATTTCCGATGACGATGTCTGCGGCCTTGATCTCTGTCGCGCTGAGTGAATCGTCCACGCGCACGACGGTCTCCAAAAGCGATGGTTCGACGGGTTCACCCACTGCCAACAGCAGATGAATCCGGGCTAAGGCGCAGGCAATAGCGTCGATATCCTGTCCCCGCAAAGACTGCAGAGCCGCCCTGGGATTCGCCCCGCGCTCCCGCAGTTCTCTGTAGGCAGCCAAAAGGAAATTGCCGGAACCGCAGCACGGATCGCAACACATGGGTAGCCGTACTGGGGTTTGCGAAAAGGCGTCGGCGGTGAGGCGCCGCACGAGCGAGGCCGGCGTGTAATAAGCGCCAGTACGTTTGCGCTGGCGCTGCAGCGAAAGAGACATATAGAGAAGCCCTAGGAGGTCATCTTCGCGATCCCAGGCACAGATCCCACGCTGCGTCTGCAGCAGCTGCTGCACATCCCGCAGGCAGTCTGACGACTCACGAGTCAACGGTTCATCCCGAATCAGCGGCCGGAGGAGCTGTCCCCAGGGAAGCGAATCCACACAGGGCAGCCAGCGGTCGACAAGGCTGGTTCCTTCTAGTGGACCGTCGGGCAGCAGACCTCGCTGGGTCAGGAGATACAGCGAAACCTCCAGGAGCACCAACACCATTGGTACACCGGCAGCGTCACTCGCCTCCACTCGCTCCACAATGGTGCGCACTAGTGCTTCGCAGTCGGCACGAGCGACGTACCCTTTGGGCACGGTCCGCCCCTGCACGCCCAGCTTGTTGCGGCGCTGAGAAAGCACGGTTCCGCCATTTTGGATGCGGTACGCCAAGCGGTCAATCTCTTCAGCCGCGCACCAGTACCTGCCATCGGCTTGATGAGCATCGGCAATCCGGCCGAGCCGGACCCAGTTGCGGATTGTGCTCGGAGACACGGATAGTTTCGCAGCGGCTTCACCTGTCGACAGGAATTTGCGCGTCATTTTGAGCCAGCCAGAAACTGCCTCTGCCGTGACTGGTCGGTGTACTCCATGAGTTCGATGCGGTTTCCATCGGGATCCTTGATCCAAAACTGCCGGCTGCCATCTTTCCCCAAAGAGATGTCCGAGAGGATGGTCACGCCTTTACCTCGCAGTTCAGCGAGCAGCTCGCTGCTGTTGTCCACCAACAGGCACATATGGGTGTAGCCCGATCCCCGATCGACTCCAGCCAGATCCTTTCCGGAGGCTTTCATCAGCTCCACGAATCGGCCGCCCCCTACGTGAAGATAGGCAATCCAAAGCCGTCCTTCACCATCATGGAGGCGAAAGGCTTCCTCCAGTCCCAACGTGTCTCGGTAGAAGGCCAGGCTTGTCTCCAAATCCCCTACCTGAACCATAATGTGTGCTAAGTCTCTGATCACTAGTATCACCTCTGGGTGTATTGTTCACCAAACAAGAACTCTTGTCCTTTCGACGCGAGCCTGCTCCGGAAGCTTTCACCCGCCTCTAACTCGCCCCTATTCCACTAGGACGAGTCGGAATCCCCGCAGATAGTCGCGCAGATCAGTACGGAAACTCAGTTCGCTGTAGCCGATCTGCTGTAAGCGAGGTGTGCACTGCCACGAGCCGCCGCGGACCACTCGATCATCTCCGCGGGCCGTAAAAGACCACTCATAGACATTGCCGCTCATATCGTAGAGCTGCAGGTAGTTGGGACGCTTGTCTGCATGGGCCACCGGCTGCGTTTTCTCTTCACTGTTGTCCTTGTACCAGGCAACGGGATCGACGTGAGCCGGGTAGTTGGTGGCCGGAGGCTCGAACGCCGGTCCCTCGGCCCCGCTGGCGTAGCTTCCGGGCGTCCAATAGCGGCCGCTGCCTAGGGGGTGTTCTAACGCCCCGTGGGAGCTGTCGCTGCCTTGATAGCGGGCAGCCAGTTCCCATTCCTCCTCCGTCGGAAGCCGAAAGCCGCTGCCCGGTCCCTGAACCGCTTGGTCGCACGTGTCCGCCGCCGCGTCGGTTACTGCATCACCCAGGTACGTGTAGACAGGCAGATAGCCGAAGTATTGCGACAGAGCATTGCACCAGACAATGGCATCCCGCCAGCTGATGCGGACGACCGGTTCTTGACGGGCCGCTGTAGGTGCAGCACCCCAATCGCCGGTGCTGCCTTCGCTGCCGGCTTTAGCGGTAAAGGCATAACCTCGATCCTCTGCCCACTCCTTAACCTCGTACCAGAGAGCATACGTGACCGCGGTCTCTCCGATGCGGAAGTCCTCGGCGACAATGCCCATTTCGCTGTCATCGGTACCCATAGGAAACTCGGCCGCCCGAACAAAGTGCATACCAAAACCCACATCACCCACAGAATACAGATTCTGCTGACCCGGCAGCGGGGTGAAATGTGCAGTGACAGTTACGCTTTCCGTCACGATGACTTCCGTCGCCGAAGCCGCTGCATCTTCCACTGGGCCTTCCCAATGCGAGAATTCCCATAGATCCTTGGGTGCGGCCTCGAGTTGAACGACTTCGTTCTTGCCTACATTATGCTGTCCCACAGCGGGATTCATGATCCCGCCCCCGTCCATCGCTACCGTCAGCACATAGCCGGGCTGCTTCTGCGACACACCAAAGCATCCGGCCAGACTGAATGCCAAGCACCCAACCAGAATATAGGCTAAGCCGCGCAAACTGCACACCGTTCTCACTGCAAGCACCTCCCAAAATGATGAGACATCGCCGACCCGGCAGTATAGCCTGCAGTGTCGGCGATGTCTTGAATCAAGTCGATGCCTCTAGCGTCTGACGAAGCTGTAGATACCCCAGATTCCGAATATGTCGCTCTTGGGGATCCACTTGTCCTGCGTGTTGTTGGCCCGCCAAGCCGGATAGATGTACGCCCAGCTGTGCCGGCTCCATCCGTGCGTGCGGCACTCGGCAATACCGTACCCGATGGCATAGTGCCAATCGCTGTAGTAGCCTACGATGAACGGACGCCGGTAGCGGGCCATCTCCCGGGCGACTTCAAAGACCCAGTTAGCCCTGGACGAACGCCACCAGGTCGAGAGGCTCCAGCGCCACCAATAGTAGACGTCCAGATTGAAGCGGCTTTCAGCATAGCTGATGCCGCGCCGCATGCGGTAGTGCCACGTAAAACCATTGCAGCGGAGCCGGAAGGTGCCCAAATAGCTGCGCACACCCATGGTACGATCATCAAGCCACGCGGTGTTATAGCGTGAAGAGTCATAGCCTGTGGCAAACTGAAAACTTCGGCGATGCCAGCTGTATAGGTTGACCCAGGCGGTGGGCCCGCAGCCGGAAGCACAGCTCGTGTGGTTGGCACTTGTATTAGCCGACATCTGCAGAATGTACGGCATATTGCCGATACCGTCGGCCCAGTAGTAATCGTAAGCGCAGTTACCCGAGCTTGCATAGGCAATCCGGGGATTCCCTGGACCCTCAGCCCTCTTGTACTGTTCGCGCACCTGTTCCCAATGCCAGCGAATGTCTTCTGGTTCGGCCCGCACGAAGGTACGGGGGTCGATCGTCGCCTTCCACTGTTCATAGGGCATTTCCCGTATGAACTCTTGAGGAATCCGGAGCTCCGGCACTTCAGGCTCTTCCTTTAATGGAACGGGCCGCGCCCCCGGCTTCTGTGCCATCTCGCCCTCTTCTATATGGCTGAATTCTTCCCAGATCTCTCTCGGAATCACTTGCGGCCGAAAACCGATCTCGCCAACCAGCTGCCCCTTCTCGTTCTCCGCGACTATATAACCTGAACCATAGCGGATCAACCGGAAAGGACCATCGACCTCCTTGGAAAACCGTTCAAAGTGTGTGACTCCGTGGTGAGCAAACTCAACGACAGGCAGGTCTTCTTCCGTCGCGGAGAGAATAGCATACCCCGCATCCTGGCCATTAGGCGCTCGGTACTTCACTTCGTAGTAGACAAGCTGTTCGCCCTTCATGTCATAGATGGGGAACACCGAATCAACTTGCACTCGTTCGAAACCCGGCAAGGCGGAAAACGAGGCCGCGTGATGCTCAGCAATCCACTGATGCAGCGGCGGCAGCTCCAACTGCAGGGCCAATCGCGGCAGGGTCCGAATGGGCGTTGTTGGCACCCTAGGCAGTTGCTGGGCAATACCAGAGTTCACCGCGAAGACCGTTACCACCAAGCAGATAAGCAGCACGACACAGGCAAAGCGTCTCACACATATACCCCCTTTGAATTGAAGCCGCCAGACCGTGCACCCCCTTTGCTCTTTAAACTGTATATAGCCATTCTTCTATGTACACACATATTTCCCTTTTTTATACGCAAATTTTCCTTGACTGGATAGGGGCAGAGGCGGGTCACAGGGATGTTACTCATGACGATCACAACCGTACTGCGCTGTTAGCAGCCCTGTTCGCACCAAACAGTTACTAGAGATTTCGTGCTTATGAGAGACGTGGAAAACACCGCGGAAGGATTATCTGGATTTTCGCAGAAGTCTCCAGTAATTTCAGAAAAGGAGTGTGAAAATGCGAGCCATGAATAACCATCCCGATGACCACGCCGGACATAGTCCCGGCATGTTCCGCGATAAGTTCTGGATTTCATTGCTGTTGACCCTTCCCGTGGTGTTCTGGTCTGAACATATCCAAGTGCTGCTCGGCTATCAGGCGCCGGAGTTTTTCGGTTCGGCCTTGATCGCGCCCATTCTTGGCACGACTATCTTTTTCTATGGCGGATTGGTATTCGTTCAGGGGGCATGGCGAGAGTTAAAGGGTCGACTGCCCGGAATGATGACCCTCATCTCCTTAGCCATTTCTGTCGCGTTTCTGTTCTCGTGGATTGTGCAACTTCAGCTAATCGAGGCCGCGGCGCTTTGGTGGGAACTGGCTACCCTGATTACCATCATGCTGCTGGGCCATTGGTTCGAGATGCGCTCGATTGTCCAGGCACAAGGCGCTTTACAGGAACTGGCGAAACTTCTGCCGGATACCGCCATGCGCATTACCGATCAGGGCGAGGAAGAGGAAATTGCTGTAAGCGAGCTTGAAGAGGGAGATCTGGTGCTAATTCGCCCCGGCGAAAGCATTCCTGTGGATGGAGTGGTACAGAAAGGCGAAAGTGATCTAAACGAATCGATGATTACCGGCGAGTCAAGACCGGTGAAGAAGACAGAAGGAGACGAGGTCATTGCCGGTACAATCAACGGCGAAGGCTCGCTCCGCGTCGAGGTTACTGGTACCGGTGCTGATACCAAGCTGTCCGGCATCATGAAACTCGTAGCTGATGCCCAGATGTCCAAATCAAGGACGCAGCACCTAGCTGACCGTGCCGCTCAACTCCTCACCGGAGTCGCCATCGTCTCCGGTGTGACCACCTTCATTGTCTGGCAATTCATCGGCATGCCCATAGATTTTACCATCGTCAGAGTTGTAACCGTTCTGGTTATTGCCTGTCCCCATGCGCTCGGACTAGCAGTACCTCTGGTAGTGGCCATCTCCACAACGCTGGGTGCCTCAAACGGGCTCCTGGTCCGGGATCGGCGCGGCCTTGAGGAAGCGCGGAACCTGGATATCGTCGTTTTTGACAAAACCGGAACCTTGACGATCGGTGAGTTTCGGATTGTTGACATGTCTACTATAGCCGATGTCTCGGAAGAGGAAGCGCTGCGTATAGCCGCAGGAGTCGAATCGGAATCCGAACATCCCATTGCCCGCGGCATTGTAAAGACGGCAGAACAACGCAAGCTTGAAATCCCTCCTTCGGAAGGGTTT
>SLOG01000411.1 GCA_007132635.1 Limnochordia bacterium | reverse complement strand
TTATATGCTCCCTGCTTTCATGGTCAGCGCTTTTTTAAACAATCCTTGACGGTCTTTAAATTATGGTATAATAATAAAACATTTTTACAACCGGGCGCAAGAGCTATTCCATGCTTCTCCGGACAAGTTTTGGACCTTGAGTATCGGTGGGTGGATTTTTGATCGAGCTCGTTACATCCGCAGACTGGACAACTACTTAATGGATATTGCCTCTGACCCGGCTCGTGTTCAGGAACTGAACGAAGTCGTAGCATCGACCATCGCTGTTAAAATCCGACATGCGGGCCGCATTGGGGCCCAAGCTGTATTCTTTACTGAGGATTGGGGTACGCAGACGGGGCCGCTCATTGGGCCGAAGATGTGGCGGGACGTATTTGGTGATACGTACGCGCGGCTCACGCGTTTGGCCCATTCGTTGGATATGAAGGTTATCATGCATTCCTGCGGGTACAATTGGATTCTACTGGATGATCTTATCGATGCTGGCATTGATTGTTTCCAATTTGACCAGCCAGCGGCCTACGATATGCCTGCGCTAGCCGATAAGTTTCGCCGACGCCAGGTGTGTTTGTTTTCCCCGGTGGATATCCAAGTGGTGATGCCGACTGGAGACGAGAGTTTTATTCGTGCGGAGGCCCGCCGTTTGGTGGACACATTTTGCGGCTCGCTGCTGTTGAAAAATTACGGAGACCTTCCGGGCATCGGTGTGGCAGATGCCTGGGATCAGTGGGCCTATGAGGAACTCGTATCTGCCGCACATGCTGGTCAGCGCTGAGACGGTTTTGGTGAAAGTGCAGAGCAGATTGGGGAGGTGATGGCCAACCGACAATGATTGATGTCGTCAGAAAGAAAAAAAGGGGGATGAATTGCGTGAGAAGATCGATGTTTATGTCATTGCTTATCGTAGTATCGTTGGTTCTGACTGCGGGGATTGCTGCGGCCCAGTATCAAGAAGCTCCTTCTCTAGCGGAGTTAGTGGCTGCGGGTGAACTGCCACCGGTCGAAGAACGGCTCCCGTTGGATCCCGAAGTGATCGAACCGGTAGAGGAGATTGGGCAATACGGGGGTACATGGAACCGGGCTGCCACAGGAATGGGCGATGTGCCCGCTGGTTTCGGCCGCTTGACGCACACGTCTCTTGTCAAATGGGGCCGGGACGGCATGTCCCTGGAACCGGAGATTGCAAGTTCATGGGATGTATCGGAAGACAATACCACCTTCACGTTCCACCTTCGGGAAGGTATTCGTTGGTCGGACGGAGCACCCTTTGGTGCTGATGACTTTGTTTTCTGGTACGACAACGTGGTACGGAATGAACAGCTGACACCGGTGGCTCCTGCTTGGCTGACGATTAACGGGGAGTTGGCGGAGGTCACCAAGATTGATGATCATACAGTTGAGTTTTCGTTTGTCGGTCCGTATGGTCTGTTTCAGCAGTACCTTGCGTTTCTGGGTCACGGCATCATTCAACCAAAGCATTACTTGAGCCAGTTTCATCCGGACTACGTGGCTCAGGATGAGTTGGATGCCATGGTGGCCGACGCTGGTTTGGACGAGTGGTATCAGTTGTTTCAGAACAAGAACAACGTCAACACCAACCCCGAACGGCCGGTGTTGAGCGCGTGGGTGCTGCAGACACCTCCGCCGTCGGATCGTTTGATCTTTGTCAGGAACCCCTACTATTTCAAGGTAGATCCTGATGGCAATCAGCTGCCGTATATTGACCGCATCGCCATCAACATCGTTGGGGACACAGAGATCTTGAATCTCCAAGCGTCAGCAGGTCAAATCGATATGCAGTTCAGACACATTGCATTTTCTAACTGGACGTTGTTCATGGAAAACCAAGATGAAGGCGATTATCGTGTGCTGACGTGGCACGTGGGTGAGTCGGGGCCGGCTGTTTTCCCGAACCAGACCATGAATCCGCAGAACCCGCGGCAGGAGATGTTGTGGGAACTGATGCAGGATATCCGCTTTCGCCAGGCGCTTTCCATGGGTGTGGATCGCAGCGTTATCGATAGCCTATTGTACTTCGGGATGAGCGAACCGGTGGAGAGTGTGCTGCTTCCTCGGCATCTGCAGGATGAGGACTTTGACTTCCTGCAGTACTACCGATTCAATCCTGACCGCGCCAATGAGCTGTTGGACGAAATGGGCCTGGAGCGCAACGCACAGGGTCTGCGGTTGGATCCCAACGGCGATGTACTCCGCGTGACCATCGAGGGTCTAGCTCCCTTCCCGAGCCTTATTGACGCCTTTGAGATTGTCAGTCGTCAGTGGGAAGAGAACTTAGGTATCCGGACAGATGTCGATGCTCTGAGCTACGACCGCTGGTGGCCTCGCATGCACAGCGCTGAATACCACTTGGTGGGTTATCTGATGGGCGTCGAACGATGGCCTGTCTTCCCCCAATCCTTTGCTCCGGTGGAACAGTCTAACTATTGGGCGCCCGAACACGCCCGGTACTATATTACTGGCGGTCGCGCTGGTCAGCAGCCGAGTGCCCCGGTGGCAGAGATTCAACGCCTCTATGATGAACTCAAGGCTGAGTCGGATCCGGATGAAGTCCTCCGGTTGGAATCGGAGATCATGCTTATCGTAGCCGAGAATGTCTTTAACATTCCATTCATCGGCTCCTATCCGCAGCCAGTGATTGTCAAGAATAACTTCCGTAATGTTCCGGAAAGCGGAATCAACGTCTACATGCTGTTCTCACCAGCCTATACAAGCCCAGAACAGTATTTCATCCGCCAGTAGTCGTTGGGCGCAGAGCAAGGGTTGAGTGGAGGATCTCCTCCACTCAACTTCCTTCTTCGCTGCCTATGAGGGAGGTGGCTTTATGCTCGGATTTCTTGTCAGGCGCATCCTGCAGATGATTCCTGTGCTGATCGCGATTTCGGCACTTACCTTTGCCATTATCCAACTGCCGCCAGGGGACTACCTGACCACTTACATGGCCGAACTGCAGATGACGGGGGAGGCTATTCATGAGGCGGAAATCGAAGCCCTTAGACAGCGGTATGGGTTAGATCGGCCCATTCTGGTGCAGTATACCATGTGGATTACCCGAGCCGTTAGGGGGGATTTGGGTGTTTCGTTCGAATATAACTTACCCGTCAGCGTCCTCATCTGGGAGCGTATCGGCCTGACCGTCGTAATCTCTGTACTCACGCTTCTGTTTACGTGGGTCGTTTCGTTCGCGGTGGGGGTATATTCTGCAACTCGCCAGTACTCGATTGGAGACTATCTTGCGACCTTCGCCGGATTTCTCGGTCTGGCAACTCCCAATTTCATGATTGCGCTGATACTCATGTATGCAGCTAACCGCTTTTTCGGGCAGAGTATTGGCGGCTTGTTTTCCCCGGCTTACGTCGATGAGCCCTGGAGTTTCGCCAAATTCGTTGACATGATGGGGCATATGTGGGTGCCGGTAGTGGTTATCGGTACCTCGGGGACCGCTGCACTGATCCGTGTACTGCGGGCAAACCTGCTGGATGAACTAAATAAACCTTACGTCGTGACCGCTAAGGCCAAGGGCATTAGTGAGTTCCGTTTGCTTTTCAAATATCCGGTGCGAGTTGCCATAATCCCCTTCTTGGCGACAGTGGGATGGACCTTGCCGCTGATCATCTCGGGGGAGACCATCACGTCCGTGGTATTGGGTCTGCCGACGGCGGGGCCGCTCCTGCTGCGTTCTCTTCAGACGCAGGATATGTTTTTGGCAGGGAGTTTTATCCTGATCCTCAGCGTGCTGACTCTCATCGGCACACTGATATCGGACTTGCTTTTGGCATGGGCTGATCCGAGGATTCGCTATGAGTAGTTGCTGCGTCGTTTATGAGGGGAGGTCTGAACATGTCCCAGACTAGTCCAATTCATCCTGAAGATGCGAAAAAGGCCAATGAGGTGTTCTATGCATCCCAATGGCAGCTCATCTGGCGAAAGTTCCGCAAGCATCGCGTGGCTGGAATCTGTGCCGTCGTGCTTATGTTAATCTACATCCTAACGATGTTCTGTGAGTTTTTCGCGCCCCATAATCCTTTAACGTACAACACAGACTTCGTCTACGCACCGCCGCAGCGGATTCGGTTTGTGGGTGAGGATGGGTTTTCCTTCCGCCCCTTTGTCTATGGTTACACGAAGACACGGGATATGCGGACGTTTCGGGATACCTATGAGCCAGATCCCACACAAGTGTTCCCATTGGAGTTTTTCCCTGAAGTGGCTCCTTATAGGCTTCTAGGCATATGGGAAGTGAATCGGCAGTTTTTCGGTGTGCAAGAAGGCTACATCTTCCTGCTGGGAACCGATCGAATGGGCCGCGATATGCTGTCTCGCATTCTCTATGGAGGAAGGATTTCAACTACCATCGGTTTGATTGGAGTCCTTTTGAGTTTGGTGATGGGTGTCGTCATCGGGGGCTTTTCGGGATACTTCGGAGGCCTATTTGATTCGATTGTGCAGCGTATCATGGAACTCTTGCGTACGGTGCCTACGATCCCACTGTGGATGGGCTTGAGTGCGGCTCTCCCCGAAGACTGGACGCCTGTGCAGGTGTTCTTAGGTATCAGCATTATCCTCTCTTTTCAGGGTTGGACTGCCCTTGGGCGACAGGTAAGGAGCAAGTTCATGTCTTTGAAGCAGGAAGATTTCGTTGTGGCTGCCGAGCTCATTGGATCCAGCCGCAGCCGCGTGGTCTTTATGCACATGCTGCCGTCGTTTATGAGTCACATCATTGCTTCTGTTACGCTGGCCATCCCGAGCATGATTCTCGGTGAAACCTCACTAAGCTTTTTGGGTCTGGGGCTGCGCCCGCCCATCATCAGCTGGGGTGTGCTTCTGCAGGAGGCCCAGAACGTCCGGACATTGAACCTAGCGCCATGGCTGTTCCTCCCGGGAGCGGCGGTAGTGGTGACGGTCCTCGCCTTTAATTTTTTAGGGGACGGACTGCGGGACGCAGCAGATCCGTATGGGGGTGGCTGATCATGCAGAAGATCCTGGAGATCGACGGTCTGAAGACCTATTTCTTTACGGATTCAGGAGTCGTGCGGGCTGTGGACGATGTTGGTTTGGATGTGCAAGAAGGCAGCGTCGTGGGTGTAGTCGGCGAGAGCGGCTGCGGCAAGACGGTTATGGCGCGTTCGATCCTGAACATCATCGAGAAAGGCGGACGCATTGTCTCGGGGCGGATCGTGTACCACAAGGGTGCAGAGACCGTAGACATCGCGTCCCTCAAACCGACGGGGGCTGCCATTAAGCGTATTCGCGGGCGGGAGATCGCGATGATCTTCCAGGAGCCCATGACCTCGTTCAGCCCTGTCTACACGATTGGCAATCAGATCATGGAGATGCTTATGGTGCACAGGAGGCTCGGAGCTACGGAAGCCCGCCGCATGGCCACGGAGATGCTGACCAGGGTGGGTATGTCGAAGCCCGAACAGCGCATCGATGAATACCCTCACCAGCTTAGCGGCGGGATGCGCCAGCGAGCGATGATCGCCATGGCCCTTTCCTGTGACCCGCGGCTTTTGATTGCGGATGAGCCGACTACGGCGCTGGATGTCACGATCCAATCCCAGATCATTGAACTTCTCAAGCGGCTGCAGCAGGAACTCTCCACGTCCATCATCATGATCACTCATGATCTTGGGGTCATTGCCGAGATAGCCGATGAGGTTGTTGTCATGTACCTGGGCAAAGTGGTGGAACAGGCTCCGGTGCGGAAACTGTTTCGGGATCCGCTGCACCCGTATACATCAGCCCTACTTCGTTCGATACCTCGCTTGGGAAGAAAAGTCGAGGGACGGCTTCCGTCCATCAAAGGGACCATTCCCGATGTTCGGGACTTGCCTCCCGGCTGCTATTTTCATCCCCGCTGTGAATCCTTTATTCCGGGAGTCTGCGATGCCGCGCTGCCGGAATTGCGGGCTGCAGATGATGATCACCGTGCGCGATGCGTTTTAGTCAATGGGGTGAATGCCGATGACTGACAATCTGATATTGGACGTTCGTGGGCTGAAGAAGCATTTCCCCACCTACAAGGGGTTTTTGCGCCGGATTGTGGGATATGTCCGGGCGGTGGATGGAGTCAATTTCGTCGTTCGGAAAAACGAGATCCTTGGTTTGGTGGGCGAGAGCGGTTGTGGTAAGACGACTACAGCGCGGACGATCGCCCGGGCATTGGACCCAACGGCGGGGGAGATGCTCTTTATGGCGGACGATGGTGTCGTAGATATCGCCAAGCTAAAGCGGGATCAGCTGTATCCCATTCGCCGCGAGATCCAAATGATCTTCCAGGACCCCTATTCCTCGCTCAACCCGCGCATGACAGTGAAGCAGATTATCGCCGAACCGCTGAAGGTGCACCGGATGGCGACCGGAGCGAAACTGGAATCACGCGTGGCCAGTCTTCTCGATATGGTGGGGCTGCGGCCGGAATACATGGAACGCTATCCTCATGCATTTAGCGGAGGCCAGCGTCAACGGATCGGCATTGCCCGCGCTCTAAGCCTCAACCCGCGGCTCGTACTATGTGACGAACCCGTTTCCGCACTCGATATGTCTGTGCAGGCCCAGATTCTCAATCTGCTGCAGGAACTCCAGGAGACTCTCGGCCTGTCCTACGTGTTCGTGGCTCACGATTTGAGCGTGGTGGAGCATGTGACCAATCGTGTGGCTGTCATGTATGTCGGCAAGATCGTCGAACTGGCACCGACGGAGGCGCTGTTTGGAAAACCGCGCCATCCTTATACCGAGGCGCTGCTGTCTTCCGTGCCAGTCCCGGACCCGGAACTCACTCTGGAGAAGATCATGCTGTTAGGCGAAGTAGCGGATCCCTCCAATCCGCCGACTGGCTGTCACTTTCACCCGCGCTGCCGGTATGCAGAGGATCGCTGCCGCACCGATACTCCTTCGTTGCGTGTGCCTGCCGGGGAGGCAGACACTCACAGTGTGGCATGCCATTTGGCGGAGAAACTCGAGTTGAATGGCGTGGCGGCGGAATAGGGTCCGAGACAGTGCCCTGCGGTCAAGCAGTAGTACCGTAAGGGGCAACGAAACACAAGAATGACTAACAGGAGGGTGACTATGTCCACATTGGCAGTGTTCGGCGGTCCAAAGGCGAAGACGATTCCGTTTGGTACCGGGAAGAGGTTTGGGGTGGAGGAAGCGGTGGAGCTTATGGAGGCTCTCGATCAGCAGACGCTCTTCTACCACAGCGGAAAGAAAGTGAAGCAGTTCCTGGCGGATTTTGGGGCGATGTACGGAGTACCGCACACGGTCGCCGCTTCCTCAGGGACGGCAGCCATTCACATTGCCCTCGGGGCGGCGGGCGTGTCTGTGGGGGATGAGGTTATCACCTCGCCGATTACCGACATGGGTTCGCTGGTCGGGATTCTCTACCAAAACGCACTGCCTGTGTTTGCGGATTTGGACCCCCACACCTACAACCTGACGGCGGATTCCGTCCGAGAGCGCATCACCGACCGTACGAAAGCTATCCTGGTGGTTCATCTAGCCGGGAACGCAACGGACATGGATCCCATTATGGAGGTGGCTAAGGAACACAACCTCAAAGTGATCGAGGACTGTGCGCAGAGCTATCTGTGCCGCTACAAGGGCCGTCTGGTAGGCACCATCGGTGACTACGGCTGTTTCAGCACTAACGATTTCAAGCACATCTCCACGGGCGACGGTGGTGTAGTGACCGTCAACTCCGGTGACGAACAAGACTATCGTCGGACGCACATGTTTGCCGACAAGAACTATAATCGCTTCGGCGAGGACATCCGCGGCTCCATTCCCTACCTGGCTCCGAATTACCGCATGACGGAGCTGCAGGGTGCCGTCGGCATTGCCCAGCTGCAGAAGCTGCCGAATATCTGCGAGCGTCGCCAGGCTGTGGGGGATGGGATTTCGGCGGGACTGCAGGGTATCCGAGGGCTGCATACCCATAGAGTCCTGGACGGATGTGACTGTACCTACTGGTTCTACATGCTGCGGCTGGACGAGGCCGCTTTTGGCTGCAGCCGGGAAGCCTTCTCCGAGGCCCTCAAAGCCGAAGGCGTCTCCAATCAGCCGGGCTACATCCCCTCGGTCGTGTATCTGTACCGGATCTTCCAGGAAGAAGAAGCGTACTTGGGCAGCCGGTTCCCCTTTGACCTAGGCAAGGTCGATTACGCGCCGGGATTGTGTCCGAATGCCGAGGCTATTCTCGAAACGGCTATCCGGATTCCCGTGAGTGAGTTCTACAGTGACCAGGATGTGCGGGAGATAGTGGAGGCGGTGCAGAAGATTGCGGCACACTACCAGAGCTGATATGGCCGCCCCGGGAGTGGTAATGGATTGTGATACCTTCTTTGGTCACTACCCGGGAGATCGGGTGGATTGGTCTCTGGAGAGGCTGCGGCGGCTTCTGCAGCGCCATCAAATAGGCGGTGCTTTGACCACCAGTCTCAAGGGCGTCTTCTACAGCGATGCCGAGGGCAACCGGGAGACGCGGGAGGCAGCGGCGGCGCACGACGAATTGCTTCCGGCAGCGACTCTGGATCTGCGGCGGTGTACCGATCCGGCGGGCGAGGTGGAACGCCTGTCTGCGCAGGGGTTTCGCGCTCTGCGTTTGTGTCCGCAGTTTCAAGGTTGGAGTTTGGACTCGCTGGGACTGCGCCGAACCATCCAGGCCTTGGACACATTCGGTATGCTCCTGCTGATCTCGGCCAGTCAGCCGTCCAAGCTGCTGCCGGCGCTGGAGGGTCTGTCGCTGGCCGTGATTGCCCTTG
>SLOG01000041.1 GCA_007132635.1 Limnochordia bacterium | reverse complement strand
TGCTTCACTGATAGCGATACCTAAACTGCCCGGCGAATCCGGATCCTTGGCTAAGATGTCGCGCCCTGCCTGCGTCTTATCACTGGGACTTGGGATCACATCAGAACCCCAAACCTGCATCAGCGAACGCCGATAGGGTTTCTGCTGATAGCTCACCTTGACCATGTATACAAGACATTCAAGATCGAACAGTGTGCAGGCAAAGCTTAGGGCACTGCCCCACTGACCAGCCCCTGTCTCCGTGGACAGACGCCGTATCCCCGCCTTCTTGTTGTAGTATGCTTGGGCCACAGCCGTGTTCGGCTTGTGACTGCCGGCAGGGCTTGTCGACTCATTCTTGTAATAGATTTTGGCCGGTGTCCCTAATGCCTCCTCCAACTTATAGGCCCGATGTAGGGGGGTTGGCCTCCAGAGAGAATATACATCCAAAATCTCTTCCGGAATATCAATCCAACGCTGAGTGCTTACCTCCTGCTCAATCAGTGCCTCGGGAAAAATAGCCGCCAAATCCTGGGGGGCCAAAGGCTGTTTAGTCTGCGGGTTTAACGGTGGAGCCATGGGATTCTTGAAATCTGCGTTAATATTATACCAGCGATGCGGTATGTCCTGTTCCTTCAGTAAAATCCGTTTCTCAGCTGCTCTCTTCTCACTCATTCTCTGCTCTCCTCTCAAAATAACTAGTCTCAACTCGCTAACCACTTCAGCAACTCAGCTAGCATTATTCTACTTCAGTCAGATACATCTGTCAATCAGTGGAAACCGACCAAGTCTCGAGTCTAAAAGCAGGATGACTGGCTGGCCGGTGCGAATAAAACAAGTAGCTAGTTAAACAAGACAACAGCGAAAGCAGAACAGATAAGGGGTGACACTGTGGAAACAACGATCTTGGGACGCACAGGTTTGCGGGTTAGCCGGACGAGTTTCGGGGCTCTCCCTATCCAACGCGTGAGTTTTGCCGAAGCGCGGACTATCCTGCGGAAGGCCTATGGCAGCGGTATCAACTTTTTTGACACGGCGCGCGGCTATTCCGACAGTGAAGAGAAAATGGGCGCTGCTTTGGCCGATGTGCGTCATGATCTGATCATCGCCACGAAAACCCATGCTGCTACGAAGAACGATCTCCTAGACCATGTACAGACCAGCCTCAAAAACCTGAGAACCGACTATATAGACATCCTGCAGCTTCACAACCCGTCGCAGGTGCCCAACCCAGAGGACCCTGACGGTCTGTTCGCCGGGTTGGAGGAGGCCAAAAGACGCGGCTGGATCCGTTTTTTTGGTATTACCAACCATAGACTGCCCATAGCTCAGGAAGCCGTCCGGTCGGGTCTCTTTGACACGCTTCAATTTCCTCTGAGCGTGCTTTCCTCGGACGAAGATCTACAGCTGGCTCAGGAATGCAGCGAACGCGAGATAGGCTTCATCGCTATGAAAGCCCTCTCGGGCGGTTTGGTCACGAATGCCCGGGCAGCATTCGCCTTCCTGCGCCAGCATCCCCATATCGTACCCATTTGGGGGATACAAAGAGAAAGCGAACTGGACGAGTTTATCGATCTAGAAGCCAAACCACCTGTTTTGGACGAATCCCTGCAGAAAAGCATAGCCTTGGACCGCAAAGAGCTGTCAGGCTCCTTCTGCCGAGGATGTGGTTACTGTATGCCGTGCCCAGTTGGAATCCCTATCTCCATGGCAGCGCGCATATCCCTGCTGCTCCGCAGAGCACCTGAACAGAACTTCGTCACGCCTGAATGGCAGGATAAGATGCGTCTCATCAACGACTGCACGCAGTGCGGCCAGTGTAAGGCGCAGTGCCCCTATGATCTAGACACACCAGAACTCCTGAAGGCCGAGCTGGAGAAATATGAGGCCGCCTTGGCAGGCAGTTGATTTTCTCGATTTTGACGAGGGGCCTCGTCCGTAGGAAAGCGGAAAAAGCCAACCCCTTCCAAGCCGGTCAGCAAATAACAAAAGGCGCCCGACAGACCCCGGCGCCTTTTGTAATAGAGAACGACCTTTTTGATTTCCTAATCTCTGACCGGAATGAGCACCGTCTGACCAATCTGCAGCCGCCGAGGATCTTGGATGTCGTTGAGTCTCAATATTTCCTGGACAAACTGAGGTGAAGGCGGTTCTTCAAACCGCCGAGCCAACATCCAAATATTGTCCCCTCGGATAAGCCGCAGCCTAGCCACACGCATATCTCCAACGTACAGCATCTCAAACTCCGTCGCGGTCTCGGCAGCCATATTGTTGACTGGAGCAGCATTTGGGTCGGGAGGGGCTGTGAGATCTACTGGTTCTTCGTCTGTAGAGGTCACCCATTGACTCAGATTGGCTTGCAGTTCTTTCAACACTTCCACAGCTACAGTCTGACCCGACTGCAACGCTGCCAAGCTCTCCTGCAGCACTACTAGCTGCGTGCTCAGCTCCTGCAGTTCGACACTCGCATCCGCCGGCGCGATCTGCGCCGCGAGCCGCTCGATCTCTTCGCTCAAAATCACAAACTCTCCAGCCATCCGGGTGTCCATCGCTCCCTCTAGACTTCCCAGCTGTTCGTTAAGGCGACTGACATCCTCCCGCAACTCAGCTATGCCTGGTATCGACCGGCTTTCCTGGGCGGCCAAGGCTTGCGCGGCAGACGTCTGTTCAGCTTGCACGGCGGCCAACACTGCCGCCGATGATGCTTGTTCAGCCTGAACGGCTGCCAAAGTCTCCTGCAGGGCAGCCAAGTGCGTGCTCAGGTCTTGCAGTTCTTCGCTGGGATCCACTACCGGTGTCATCTGCTCTGCCAACCGCTCTATGTCCTCCCGCAACTCAGCTATGCCTGGTATCGGCCGGCTTTCCTGGGCGGCCAAGGCTTGCGCGACAGACGTCTGTTCAGCTTGCACGGCGGCCAACACTGCCGCCGAGGATGCCTGTTCAGCCTGAACGGCTGCCAAAGTCTCCTGCAGGGCAGCCAAGTGCGTGCTCAGGTCTTGCAGTTCTTCGCTCGGGTCCGCCGCCGGCGTCACCTGCTCCGCCAACCGCTCCAGATCCTCTCGGAGGACGGAGAATTCCGCAGCCATCCGTTGGTCCATCGCACCCTCAAGTCCGCTCACCTGCTCATTGATCTGTTCGTTGAAACGCCCTACATCCTCCCGCAGCTCGGCTATGCCTGGTACCGGCTGGCTTGCCTGCGCTGTGAGCGCTTCCGCCGCAGCCGCCTGTTCAGCTTGCACGGCGGCCAACACTGCCGCCGAGGATGCCTGTTCAGCCTGCACGGCTGCTAAAGTCTCCTGCAATCCCTCAAGCCGATCGACCGTTGGCTGCACAGCCGCGCTTGCAGCGGAACTTGCCAGTTGGTCTCTCTGCTCCGTTACACGCGTTTCGAAGGAGGCCAGATCCGCTTGAAACTCCTGCAGTGCGTCTATGTAGGTTTGCCTATCCGCTGACGTGCCTGCTTCCACCATCAAACGAACTTCATCCTGCAGCTCCTCAGAAATCTCAGTTAGACGCACGTTGAGACTGTCCTCAAATTCCGCCAAACGCTCATCAAACCGATCGGTCACTGCATCGACGGATGCCTCAATCGTGTCAAATCGGCCATACTCCTCCATCAACTGCTGAAGATCCTGCCTGAACTGACTCACCTGGAAAACATAATCCTCTTGATAGGGTTTTGTGACCTGCGCAATAATGTCATCTCTAGCATAGTTTGTACCCAGCCGGAAGCTCCCGTAACCAATCGCAAATACCAGCAGAACAATGATAACAACTGCCACCAAGGTGTTGCGCTGACTGCCTCTTCCTGTTGGTATCTTCTCTCCCATCTGCCACACTCCCATCGTTGAGGACTCTATCTAACACAATACTAACACAGAACTGCGAAAAATGGAAACAGGCAACGGAACTGTAATCTGCGAACAAACTACCAGCTTAAGGCAGGAATTGAACTTTGTCTACGGAAAATATGAACAAACACCGACGACGTCAAGAAAGTTGATTCTCTCGATCTCAACCACGTGGTGATGCCGAGGAGGAGCCGTGATGATTTTCAGACGACTACCGAAATCTCTGCCTGTGCCGGGTTTTGTGACCTCTATCTGCCAAACCCTGCGCAGCAGCGGGTACCAAGCCTATGTAGTAGGAGGCGGTGTCCGAGACGCCCTACGAGGAGAAACCCCAAAGGATTGGGACATCGCAACAGATGCCGAGCCCTCAGCTGTCGAGAAACTCTTTCCAGAAACCATCCCGACTGGAAAGCGTTTTGGTACCATCACCGTACGCGAGTCCAATCACTTGATTGAGGTCACCACCTTCCGTCAAGATGCAGATTATTCAGATGGACGCCGTCCCGATAGTGTTAGATACTCCAATGACATCCACGAAGACCTCCGGCGACGGGATTTTACAATCAATGCCATTGCATATGACCCTCTTGAACAAAACTTTGTTGACCCACACCAAGGCCTTCGCGACATTCATCGCCGGCTGCTGCGTACCGTAGGCGACCCCACCGAACGCTTTCGAGAGGATGCTCTCCGCATGCTGCGCATGCTGCGGCTGGCCGCCGTTCTTGAGTTCAAGATTCATCGAACAGCCCGGTCTTCCATTCACTCGGATTGGATAGCTAGCGTAAGCCTTGAGCGTATCCGCGACGAACTGAGCCTTCTACTACCTGCCAAAAACCTGGCACCATCATTAACACTCATGCACGAGTCAGGACTCCTGCGCGCAATCCTACCGGAGCTAGCCGACTGCGTTGGTGTTAACCAGGGCAGCCGTCATAAATGGGACGTGTTTTTCCATTCGGTCCGAGCAGCCGAAATCATCAAGCCTGAGCTCCATCTACGCCTAGCCGCGCTGCTTCACGATATGGCCAAACCTAAGACCCGCACCGTACAGAATGGCGACATCCATTTCTACGGACACGATGAGTTGGGAGAAACCATGGTCACGAACGTCCTGTCGCGGTTGCGCTTTTCTAACCGGCTGATCCAAAAAACAGCCCTGCTGGTGCGCCACCACATGTTCCAGATCCAGCCAGACTCCAGTCCCAAGGCGATTCGGCGATTCATCGCGAAAGTCGGCCGGGACAGCATCTACGATGTTTTGGAGCTGCGGCGGGCGGATGCTTTAGCCATGCGCATTCAGCCGCGCCAAACTCACCACTATTTTCAGCTTCTCTACCAGCGAGTTGCTGAAGTCTTGGCTGAAGACCATGTGTTTACTGTTCAAGACTTAGCAGTCAACGGTTACGACCTCATGGAGTTCCTGCAAATCCCGCCTGGCCCGTATCTTGGCGATATCTTGGATTTCCTCTTTGACCACGTAATGGAAGACCCCAATGACAATCGGCGCAAAGTGCTGCTGCAGATCGCTCGCGACTACCATGCCGCCCACGAAAGCTCCGAATCATCGACGCGGGAGTGAAGGACGCAGCCACTCCTGGACAAAGGGCCAGACCCTTGCTTTGTAGTAACGATGACCTTCGTCTCCGACGTACAGTTCACAGCGTTCTGGCCGGCCCACCGTTTGATAGATGTGTTGAAGATGCTCAAACCCTTCTTTAACAGCTGCCAAAGGAAAGATGGGATCCTCTCGTCCAGCCACGGCCAGAAACGGTCGCGGTGCCACTAGGCCAGCTACATCGGCCATTTCGCCTAACTGCAGCATACCTGGTACGTAATTGCATTCACAGTGCTCAACAGCCCCGATGGAGCCGACAAAGGTGGAAAAATAACAGCTTGGTATGACGATCCCAATTCTCGGGTCCAAAGCACCAGCAAACAGAGTCACTGTGCCCCCTCCTGAATTGCCTGTCATGACAATATGCTGAGCGTCCATGGACTCCTGGCTCTCGACGAAATCCACCAACCGGCGCATATCCCACACCCGTTCGCCGACAAGCGTGCGGCCAAACAGCAGCGCGTGCATCTGCATTGTACGACAAGAGCTTGTCCTATCTTTGGCTACGTCTTGACTCAGGCGAGTCGACGCAAACCCTCGCATGTCCGGAGCAATAGCGATGTATCCCTGCCGCACCGCCTGCAGCGCGATATCTCTTTCGCCTTCGTCAATCTGCGCCGCCTCTGCAGGGGTGTTCGCAATTCCTACATAGGTAGCCTTTCCGGCCTTCCCATGGCCGTGGGGCGTTATGACCACAGGACGAGGACCGTCTTGAGCCAGTGGTCTCAGCAGGTAGAATGGCACCTGATACCCCGGTTCCGATGTTATGAACCACTCCTCACGGACATGGTCGGCAAAGGTTTCCTTTCCGAGACACATGGGAGCCAAATCGGAAATCCCGCGGCCTGCAATCGTTCGAATTCCCAACGCGTCCTCAAGCTTTACTCGAAAGGCCGTCTGCCATGCCATGGTTTCTCGCTGCGAACGAGCCGCAAACGCAAACTCCCGGCCATACTCGTTTGCCAAGGTCTTCACGTATTGATCGGCATGGAGCTCCATCATAAGCTTTCCTGCAGCTTCTTGACGTTCACGAGGCAGCGCTCCACTGCTTCCATGGGCGGGTAGGCATCGCTTTCGTATTCAACGATGTACCATTCTGTGTTACCGCGCTCACAGAGGCCTAGCACGTCGGCCCACGGAATGTCATCCTCGCCGATAAGAGGACGGAAACCGGCCTCCCAGCCTTCCTGGGCAGCCGTCTCGGAATAGGGCTTGAGATGAATCGTACGTGAGCGGTTTGGGTAACGCTGCAGTATGTCCATAACGTCGGCTCCCCCGGACAACGCGTTGCCCAAATCCAGCTGCATGATGACGTCAGCATGGGTCGCACCAAAAAACGTGTCCCAGGGCTGCTCGCCATCAAGAGGCGTGAACTCCACATGGTGGTTGTGGTATCCCGTATACATTCCATAACTTCGGAGCCCTTCTGCCAGCTGGTAGAAGTAGTCAGCCATGTGCCGCCAAGCATCGCGACTAGCGGTCAAATCCTTCGGAAGACCGGGCACAACGAGGTACTGATTGCCCAGTGCCTCATGAAACGTAATCGTCTGAGCAAGCTGATCTTCCTGCATCAAATCGAACGGCACGTGCCAACCACAACACTGCAGACCTGAATCCTGCAGCATCGATCGCAGTTCCTTGGCTGAATGGCGGGGAAAACCAAAGAACTCCACACCAGCATAACCGGCGGCAGCCGCATCGTTCAGCGTCTGAGCAGTGTCTTTTTCCAATTCGTGGCGCACCGAAAATAGCTGTAATCCAATGGGTATTGACAACGTAAATTCCTCCTAAGCTTTGGTCTTTTATCCAAATCTCGCCGCCTCCATGAGCAGCTGCACAGGCCCTAAAAGGCCGGAACGAAGCGTCTCTGGTTCAAATGACGCTGAACCTCTCTTCACTGCATCTTCGGAGTCCCCATAGCTGGCCGCTATAGCATTCGCGAGCGTGTTCACCACACGGACATCCAGCCGATTGCTTCCCTCCTCCAGCTTACCCGTCACGCAAAAGCGGTAGGGCGCCCACAGCCGCACCCCTAAATGGACACCATTGAGCCACACCTCTGCCACCATGCGGACGTCACCAAGATCCAACCATACGTCGCCTTCCTGCTCGCTGACCGGCCATTCCCAGCTAGTGCTGTAAAGAGCTCCACCGGAAAAACCGGCCAGACCCCAGTCATCCCACGACGCCAAGGTGTCGACGGACAGCGGACCCGGCGTAGGCATGCGCACCAATGCCGGAGGCAGGTCGCGGACACGGTTGGGATGCTGATCACCTTTGTCGAAAACCACCTGCCATGGACCAGTCACCGTCACTTGCGGCACCAGCAAGCCCATCATCCTATACTCAGGAGCTGAACTGTCGATGTCGCCCGTCGAGTTGATAATGACAACCCACGATTGGTAGGGCGAGAAATCCAGAACTACCTTCACTCCTAATGGATCATCACGAACAGCAAGCCTCCAATGAGCACCGGTCACCGGGTCAAGCAGCCAAGCCCATCCGGTACCTCGCAGCGATACACCCACTCCCAAAAGCTCAGCGTCGGTCTGGGATGTCAGAAAATAGATCTCCGAACCGTCCGCCTGGCGATGGGCTCCGTAGAGTTCCGGCCGGGAAAAGGAGACATCGTGTGCTTCTTCTTTCCGCAAAGTGTCCGCAAGCTCCTCCGTAGGTCGTTCCCATTGATGCACGTTAGGCAGCGAGGCATCAAACGGCGGCAGTTTCTTACCGCTGTCGACAGAGTGGCCGGGCCAGCACCCGGTCGCCATCAAGGTTCCTCCCTGAGTAGCAAACTGAGAAAGGGCAGCATAACTGGTATCGTCCAGCCAAAGAGTCCTCGGGAGCACAACGGCCTGGTAACGTCGGGAGTCTCGCAGAACCAGACATCCATCGTCCACACGCCCTGTAGCCAGTGAGTCGTCATCCACGACGTCGAAATCAATGTTAGCCTGTCTCAGTCCATCACAAACAGAACGAAAATGGGCGTCCGTCTGCGCCCCCGCAGGACCGTCCCATAGGTAATCGGCAGTCATCCAACTCCCCGGAATCTCGAAAGCGTGCAAATTGAAGTACTCCGGCGTGGGGCGAAAATCTGCCTGCACCGTTTCAATGGGATAGTATACTGCGACTCGGCACACCTGTTCGCCTCGGCTCATAAGATACGAGAGGCGAGCGGTATAATCCGCATAGTGAGCATAGTACGGCCAATAAGGCTGTTGAAAGAACATGGACGGCGGGCAGTCGTACCAACGGAACCCCAAATTATCGGGGATCTCGGGCACTGGTTCGTCCTCTGTACTGGCGTAGAAAAATGCGTGAGGGACAAAGAGGTTGACGCCATGTACCAACTGCCAATCCGTCATCCACTTC
>SLOG01000013.1 GCA_007132635.1 Limnochordia bacterium | reverse complement strand
TATTTGGAAACCCACGTGGGGGCAGCCCCGTATGAATCGAGCCTAGCGCTGTCGTTGCTGTGGGTGGGGATCATTCTGGGCCGTTTCTCTTGCTCCCGCATCACCCAGTGGATCCCATCGGAGACGATTATCCCCTGGGGCGGTCTCGTTGGCGGTTTCAGTATGCTCGCAGCCTTGGCCTTTGGCCGGGCCGAAGCAGTTATGATCGGCGTGTTTATCGCAGGATTGTTTACCGGCGCCATTATACCTCTACTAGTCAACATTGCCTGCCGGTGGTTTCCGAAAAACACGGGTACAGTGTCATCGATGATTTTTCTGAGCGGTACGGCAGCTATGATGACGCTGCCCTGGCTCTTGGGATTTGCAGCAGAACACTTAGGGTTTGGTGCGGCCATGCCCTTTACTGGGGTCACGCTGCTTGTGGTTTTTGTACTTGGGTTGTTTATTCGGAAGCAGCAGATTGGAGGTTGAGCCCATTGGGAAAGATACAACAAGATTGGATGATAGTAGATTATGATCGGAAGTATGCTGAAGGAATAGCTGCTATGTGGGCGCAGAGCAGCTCCGGGTGGAATGACGCTGATATGTCCATGACGCCTGACGCCGTGACCCGCGAGCACGAAAACATGTCCTGTCTTAACGTGTATCTCGCCATCCGAGGCGATGAAGTCATAGGATACTGCAGTCTGTCTAGATTCTCGAAGGACCCAACCGCTCTGTTCATTGGACTGCTGAACGTGCGGCCTGATCACCAGGGCTGTGGCGTAGGCAAAGCGCTGGTACTACGTTGTGTGGATCGCACACGGGAACTCGGCTATGACCAGCTGGACCTCTATACGTGGCCGGGAAACACGAAAGCGGTACCTCTCTACAAGAAGTACGGCTTTTTCTGGGAACGCCGCGAAGATACGACCCATCTGATGAACTTTATACCAGCCGTTTTGCAGACTCCTCTTCTGCAGGGTTTTTTCGATGACGATACGTGGTATACGTGCTCGACCCGGCCATTGGACGTGGTACCCGATGGACGCAAGGAAAACGGTTTTGAGTTTTTTCGTTACTCCTGGAACCGGCAGGGACGACGGTTGGATGTGGAGTTTGAGCGCACGGGGCGAGGTATCTGTTCGATCGAGACCGACGATTACAGAATCGCCATGTCGGTGGATTATCACGAACTGGTTTTTGGGCAGGATTACTCAATTCGTTTCTGTGTAGAAAATAAGTCTGGCAAACCGCTGAGCATACGAATCCAGGGCCGAGACGACGGCTGCATTCGGTTCTCCTACGAAGAGGAGTTCCAGGTGGAGAGGCGTCTGGTCACTGAAGGTACCTTTTCCATTGCTCCCATTGAGCGAGACGTAGACAGTTGGGAGCGGCATCCGGCAGTGACCGCCGCAGTAACGGTAAATGGGCAGCCCGCCAATTTTCGGCTAGGCGTGAGTCCGAAGTTCCCTGTCGTTGCCGAGCTGCGTTTTCCCGGGGGCGTCTGCCATCTTGGTAGTCAGCAGTTAGCCTACCTGGATCTGAACGTCTTCCTCACTGAACCGACGGAGTTTTTCGTCCACCTGCCGGAATCAGCGTTGTGTTCGTGGCACGAAGCCAAACCGAAGGCCGTTGTAAGCGGGCGCGGCCGGTTATCCATTCCCATCGCAGTGGATGTTCACGCTTACGGAGGGTTCCGTGAGTTGGTAACTATACAGGCCGTATGTCAGTCCGGAAGCACCATTGAATTCCAGCGAGGCGTAAACTTTTCCTTCCGAGGAGTCGCCGCCACAGCGGTATATCCGGGAGACGAAACTTACTCCATCAGCGACGGGATCTATGCCTGCGAACTCAACCTTCGCAGCAATCGTGTTCGCGTTTCCCGACTTAGAGACAGTTCGGACCCATTGGTCTGGTCATTCCCGCGATTGGGCCGACCTTTTGACGACGAGTTTTCCAGCACACCGCCAGACAATGTCACCGCCTGGGTTGACAAGGACGGGGCCCATCTGCGCGCCCGGTTGAAGTCACAGGCCTTTGCCGGTCTAACGGTCACCATCGCTGCACGGCTTGCATCCAGCGGTTTCCTTCAGCATTGGTATGAAGTGGTTAACACGAATCAGAACGAGGCGGTAGAGGGTGTCTGCCTTAGTGACACCTTTCATTTCGCTTGTTCGAAGGGCATGGCGCCAATTCGCAGCGAGATTGTATCAGTAGACCCTTCTGTCGAGGACTTAACCGGCTCTTGGAACAGCGAAGACCTGACCGAGAACTGGTTGTTTGCGGAAGAAGCGGGCCGAACGTCAGGCCTAGTCTGGGACCCTCAAGACACGTTGGTTTTCGGCGGGTGGGAGATGTTTTTCGAACACAGTTGGTCCCATTTGGCCCCCGGGCAGACTGTGAAGACGCGGCCTGTCACGTTGGCGCTGGACAGTTTCCCAGATTGGCAGCGGCTGCGCGAGTACGCCTTGCAGCGCCATGAGAGGCGTGTTCCAGTCAGCACCCGACCGGTTGATGTGTGCCTAAATGGAGGAAACCCCTTCGTGGTAGGGGATTACAGGGCTTCGCTAGTCGATCGGCGCCGGGTATGCGGCCGGATGACAGCGGTGGTGGAAGGCCATCACCTTGCTGCTGGCGAGAGTGTTGTGCTCGAATCTCCCCAGCAAGACTGTGCCGCCGTGGTTGCCTATTCCGTTGGTGATGGTACCCTGTATTTCGATCGCCAGGCCGCGGTGTTCGCCGTCGACGACACGCGCAGTGTGGCTATCCAAGCAGGTACTCGCGATGGGTGCGATGTGCTGACTGCGGACAATGGTGTGCTGAGGATCGCCAGCGCTGCCGGTTTTGGCCCGAACCTTATTTCGCTTTGTTCCGAGGAAGGCGAATGGCTGGATACGAGCTTTCCTCGGGAGACTGCCAAGGCCTGGTGGAATCCATGGTTGGGAGGCATTGGCACTGCCATCCGAGGCCTGTCTCTGCGAGCGCTGCTGCGCGAAGAGGCGGAGCTGTCCGAAACCAAACTGCGGGACGCCTATGGCAGTGAGTGGAGCGGATTAGTAAGTACTGTGACCATAACCGATTGTGATGACTTTCGTGGTTTGGCCCTCCGATTCCATTATGTACTGCGCCCGGGTTGTCCGGTGTTAGCCTGCGTCCCAGAGGTCGTGCAGGAGACCGGCCGGTACATGGCAGACATCAGGTTGGAGACCGAGGCCTTTCTCTGCGGTAGTGCTGCGAACTGGGAACGCCATTCAATGAGGTTTGACGTAAACAGGCAGAACGTACGGCTTCAGGCTGGAAGTGAGCAGCGGTTTTTCCGGACGGATGGGCCGCTGACCGTGTCCACTGTCGAGCGCAGCGAACGGCTTACTATTTACGGCGCAGCTTCGCTGTGGGAATGCTATGCTGGGGTCAGCCGCAGTTTCGCTGCGTTGGAGGCTGTGGCCCGAATAGAAGGAGCTCACGGAACTCGGTTTTTCGGGCCGCCTATGTTCTTCATTGTAACTCGCACCGACTTCTCCGGAGAAGCGCTTGCTGTTCTGGACGGAGTGACGTTCTCTACTTGACCGTATCCACGACACGCCGCTGATCGCCGCCATACTCCAATCCGGCGTGGTGGGAGACGTCCTGCAGCAGGCAATTTCCAGATGCCTGGTCGTAGAGCTCAAGTTCCACTGTGCCCTGCAGTGTCTCGTCAACGAGAGGTATCATATCGCCGTCTCGCGGCCCGAGGCACTGGATGTAGCTATCCGCGTCGCTGGTGGTTTGGAGTACGAGGCGATGCTTCTTGTTGGCGACTTCCAAGCGGACATCCGGCTGCGACGCTTCAATGCGCAGCTGGCTTCGGTTCATGGTGGTGAACTCGAAGAACCTGTCTTCGTACTGAACACCCATGAGAAAGCCGCGAAAGCTCGTGAACCGCAGAGGAATATGGCCGATAGAACAGCTTACCGCAGCGGGTACTTTCTCGAAGTTGTTAGCCTGCACCCAGATCCAGGAGTAGGGAAAGGCATTGCCCCAGTTTTTCTCGATGTAGCCGCGGCCACCATTGAAGTCGATGGATTCGCCGTTCACTTGCAGCGTGCCCTCCAGCAGCACATCCATGGCGCTGACTTGGCTGTAGCACTGCATCCCCAGCAGGAAGTTGTAGCGTCCCATGCTCCCGGGAGCCAAAAGGGAACTGGGCCAAGGAACCAGTCCGCGGAGACGGACGGTTCCTTGGATGTTCAGGTCTTGTTCGTCGACAGCGATCCGTATCTGCGACAGGTCAAATTCGCTGCCGGATCCAACTCGTATACTCAGCGGAGCTCTTTTGGATGCCGAAAAACTTGAGGCGGGATACCGCACGTACCGATAAGCTCGCCTGTGCCCATCGAGAACCTGGAGGAACGCGTGATGCTGCGTCTCGTCTGATCCCCAGAAAATCCCCGGGATAAAGGCGAAAGCCCGGTTTGATACGGAGCTCACTAGTTTGAAGTACCAACCTTCAAAGAAGCGGCGCATGGGGACGCGTCCATGGTACAAGTCAGGGTTAAAGATGGGCTGCAGCATGCACTGGACCTCCTTGTTTCCTAGAGACTGTCTCCGAAATCTTGCTTGAATTTCGCCACGAGCTTCTGCTGCCAGTCGGATACAGCAGCGAGTTTGCCGAAGAAGAAACGGAGGTTTTTCGGCTCGTCGATAAAGACTAGCCCCTCAACCAGTTGGCGATTTTCGTGGAGCCAGGCGATGCGATCGACTGCGTATTTGATCTGGGACATGGTGAAGACACGGCGAGGCAGGGCCAGCCGGAGGAGTTCCATGTTGGCCATGGGTTCGACACCATCAGCGTCGCGCTGTTCGGACAGGGTGCCGCGCTCCATGCCGCGGACTCCACTGATCAAGTAAAGGGCTGAGCCGAGGGCGCCCGCCGGGTACTGGTTTTGCGGTACGTGGTCAACGAAGTCGATCGCGTTCAGGTGACAGCCCAAACCTCCTGGAGGAGTCACGACTGGAATACCCAATCGCTGGAGTTCGTCGACCATGTAAGCGATAAAAATCGGGCCTTGGTTTATCATGTCGGGATCCATGGTCTCTTCGAGGCCGACAGCAATGGCTTCCATCTCACGGACAGACATACCCCCGTAGGTCAGGAATCCTTCATACAGAGGAACAAGTTCGCGGATCT
Source organism: Limnochordia bacterium (assembly GCA_007132635.1). GTDB lineage: Bacteria > Bacillota > Limnochordia > Darwinibacteriales > SLO01 > SLOG01. Next base: position 3,688 of record SLOG01000013.1, on the reverse strand, counting down.
TCAGATAGCTCTCGTGGCTGTTAAGGCAGATGCCCCCGCCTCGGGCACAGCCTAGTTTTCGTGCGGAAAAGTAGATAATGTCGGATAAATCGGCCATGGCTCTCGTGATCTCTCGAATGCTCATGTCCCGGCAAGCTTCTTCCCGTTCTTTGATGAAATGTAGATTGTCAGCCAGAAGGCTTGCGTCCAGAACAATGGGGATTCCGTACTGATCGCAGACTTTCCGGACTTCACGCATGTTCTCTAGGGAGAAAGGCTGGCCGCCGATAAGGTTGGTTCCGGCTTCTAGCCGCACGAAGGGTATTCTGTCGCTGCCGTTAGCTTTGATCACGGTTTCAAGTTTTTCCGTATCCATATTGCCCTTAAAGGGATGCGAGCTTGTGAGGTTTAAGGCCTCATCAATGGGGATCTCTTCAATGGAACCGCCGCAGAGAACGATGTGAGCCTTGGTAGTGGTAAAATGGTAATTCATCGGAACGACATCGCCCGGATTCACGAAAATTTTCGACAGAATGTGCTCGCAAGCTCGGCCTTGGTGTGTTGGGATGAAGTACTCTGTGCCGAAGATCTCCTGGCAGGCCGTCTCCAGCTTGGGAAATGTCATCGATCCAGCGTAGCTGTCGTCGGCTTCCATCATGGCTGCCATCTGGCGGTCGCTCATCGCGTTGACACCGCTGTCGGTGAGCATATCGATGAAGATGTCGGTGTTTTTCAGCAGAAAAGTGTTGTTGCCAGCTTCAGTAATGGCTTCGAGCCGCCGTTCAATCGGTACTAGATCCAGCTTTTGTACGATGCGTGTTTTGTGCATCTCCAGCGGGAAGGATTCCCCAAGATGCATTTTGATGTTAGCCAATCCCATCACTCCTTCGGTAGTTTCTAATTTTGCAGACAAAAAACGCCGCCCTTTGTCAGGACGACGTTTGGTCGCGGTACCACCTGGATTAATCTGCGCACAGATTCCCTCAACGAGGAACTTGTCCTCCACCATAACGCTGGCCGGCGGCCGGGCTTACTGAACGGTTCAGCCCGCAGCTCCGAGGTGTATTTCCGTCAACTGCTCGTACCAGGTCCCACCACCCCTGGCTCTCTGTGAACTGCTGGTTGACGTACTTCTCCTCATCATCATCGTTAACATATGCGGCTTATGGCGTTAATTATATGCGAAGCTTTTGTTTGTGTCAATTGGTTTCTGCGGCGGGATTTTTCCAGGCTTAGAAAGGGAACGCTTGCTGCAGAGAAGAACTCATGGATGCATAGGAGGTGGTTTTTCTGGATTATGTCCGGATTACCAAACAAGAACGCAGCCGCATCGTTGTAGCCGGTTCTGCTAAGGCTGGTGAACGGGCCCACCTGCGGTCGTTGGGTCTTTCAACGGACGATCTCAATCGTCCCTTTATCGGTGTGGTGAATTCCTACAACGAGATGCATCCGGGCCACGTGCACCTTAACGAACTGGCCGAGCATGTGAAACACGGCGTTTACCAGGCCGGAGCTGTGCCGTTTCAGTTCCAGACGATAGCCATCTGTGATGGGATTACGCAGGGACACCTTGGTATGAAATATGTGCTTCCGAGCCGCGATTGGATAGCCGATTCTATTGAGCTGACGGCCGAAGCGCAGCAGCTGGACGGGTTAGTCTTTTTGGCATCGTGCGACAAGATAGAACCAGCCATGCTCATGGCCATGGCGCGACTCAATCTTCCTTCGCTGCTCGTTACGGGAGGCCCTATGCTTCCCGGTCGCTTTGCGGGTGACTCTGTGGCGATTTCGGACATGCGCGAAGCTGTCGGGCGCTGGCGGAAAGGCGAGCTGACAGATGACGAAGTGCTGGAGTTGGAATGCAGCGTGTGTGCGGGTCCTGGGTCGTGTGCCATGGCCGGAACCGCGAATACCATGGCAGCCGCTGCCGAGGCTTTGGGGGTTACTCTGCCTGGCTGTGCCGCCTCCCATGCGGTGGCAGCCAGCAAGAAACGCCTAGCGAAAGAATCTGGAGCAGCCGTTGTGCAGTTAGTGAGAGAGAATCGACGTCCAAAGGACTATCTAACCCGGGAATCATTTTTGAACGCCATCGCTGTGTGCTCGGCCATGGGGGGGTCGACGAACGCGATGCTGCATCTGCCAGCGATTGCAGGCGAGATGGGCATATCTATCCGGCCTGCAGATTTCGACGCCGTCAGCCGCACCATACCGCACTTGGTCAGCTTGAAGCCTTCAGGACCGCACACGCTGCTGGATTTGGAGGAGGCGGGTGGCGTTGGAGCTCTCATACAGCGGCTCCTGCCTTTGATCCATGGTGAAGCCGAGACGGCTCTCGGTGTGTCGCTGGCGGATGCAGCGACTTCTGCCCCACTCCGAGACGCGTCGGTCATCCGTCCACTGGACGATCCCGTCCATCCTCATGGAAGCTATGCGGTGCTTTATGGCAGTCTTGCACCCGATGGCTGTTGTGTTAAGCAGACGGGAGTAGCCGAAAGTATGCAGCAGCACAGCGGGCCTGCCCGTGTATTTGACAGCGAGGAAGCTGCAGAAGAGGCCATCTATGACGGGCTAGTGCAGCCCGGAGATGTCGTTGTCATTTGTTATGAAGGCCCGAAGGGTGGCCCGGGAATGCGGGAGATGCTGGGCGCCACCGCTGCTTTGATGGGAATGGGACTCGGCACGTCTACAGTCATCGTCACGGATGGCCGGTTTTCGGGTGCTACCCGGGGGCCGTGTATAGGCCATGTCGCCCCGGAAGCCGCGGTGGGCGGCCCTTTGGCGCTGGTGCGTAATGGTGATCGCATAAACGTCGATATCCCTGCTCGCTCCATCGAGTTGGCTGTGGACCCAACAGAGTTGGAGGAGCGACGGAGTGCCTTGATCCTGCTCGAGAAACCGGCTTCGGGTGTGCTCTGGCGCTATCGCGAGCTCGTGGGCAGCGTCGCCGAGGGAGCTCCACTGCGCGGGCGAAATGGATGAAAGAACTGAAGGAGGACTGGTATTCATGAGACTGCAGCCCAGGGGCATTCTGCCGGCTCTTGTCACTCCCTTGACCGGAGACGGTCGGGTAAACGAAGCATCGCTCCGCAAGCTGATCGATTTTGTTATCGATGGGGGAGTTCATGGCGTTTTCGTTATCGGGACTACAGGAGAGTTTTACGGCTTGACACCGGAGGAGAAGCAAGAAGTTATCGCCGTAACCGTTGACGAAACGGCCGGACGAGTGCCCGTATATGCAGGCACCGGGGCCATAACAACGCGAGACTGCATACGCCTAACCAACGACGCGGAGGAGGCAGGGGCAGATGCTGTTTCGATCTTGACGCCTATGTTTATCAGCCCCAGCCAGGCAGAGCTGATTACGCATTATCGAGCCATCGCAGATAGCACTTCGCTGCCGATATTGCTGTATAACAATTTGCCCAAGACCAATGTGACGATGACCCCAGCCACCGTCAGCGCCCTAGCCGAACATCCGTCTATCGTCGGTATTAAGGACAGTAGCGGCGATTTCTCCCTCACTGGTGAATACATTCGCAAGACACATGAACAAGAGTTTTCTGTTCTAGCAGGACGCGACACGCTGATTCACGCCTGTCTAGCCTATGGAGGCAGCGGAGCCATTGCTGCCTGTGCCAACGTGGCTCCAGCTCTTTGTGCAGCGATATATGACCGTTTTGTAGCAGGAGATCTCCAGGGGTCCCTTGAG
>SLOG01000397.1 GCA_007132635.1 Limnochordia bacterium | reverse complement strand
TCCCTACTATGCGTGGAACAACCGCGGGCCCGGAGAGATGCTGGTATGGATCCAGCGAGACTCCCGTTAGACCTCAATCGGGTCGATGTAGACAGCTTTTCCAGTTTTGCCCGACTCATAGATCGCGTCGACAATCTGGGAGATCGCTATCGTTTCTTCACCCGGACACAAGAGTTCGCCCCGTCCCAAGAGGAAATCGATGAAGTTTGCGACCTTAGCTTCTTGAGCATTGATCTGTTTGTTCAACACAGGCTCAATGTCAGCAATGTTTTTGCCCATCATGCCCCAGACCTTTAGCGGTTTCCACCTAGCGCCGGCATCTGTGCCGTATACCTCGGCATAGAAATTGTTCTCTGCGTTGAGGGCCCAGCTGACATCGAAGAATATGGTGGAACCATTGCTGAACTTGATAAGTGCTGTGGCAAGATCCTCCGTGTCGAAGACACCTTCCTTGTTGCCGCTCATGGCCCAGTACTGTCCGATCCCTTCTACCTCGTAGTTACCGAACTCGCAGTAGGTGGATGCCATGACGGATACTGGCTGCGGTGACCCCATCAACCACCAACCCAAGTCCAGGGCATGCACGCCGCAGTCAATGAGCGGACCGCCACCGGACATGTCTTGTTTGGTAAACCAGCCATGGGGGTTTCCTCGCCTTCGCAGCCAGCCGCACTTGGCGTAGTATAGCCGTCCCAGAAGACCTTGAGTGATGTACGACTTCAGGGTCTGAGCCTCCAGCGAAAACCGATTGTTGTAACCGATGCTGAGAGCCAAGCCAGCTTCTTTGGCCTTTCTCACCATAGCCGTTGTTTCCTCAGTGTTCATGGCAATCGGTTTTTCGCACATAACGTTAATCCCGGCATCCAAGGCCTGGATCGTTTGATCGTAGTGTGCCCAGGTGGGGGTGCCGATACTCACTACATCCAATTGGGCTTTGGCGTACATATCGCCGTGATTCGCGAAGCGATACTCTTTTGGTATGTCGTATTGATCGGCGATTCTATTCCGACGCTCCTCATCCGTATCGCACACGGCGACCAATTCGGTGTCCGGTAGATTGGCGTACGCGGGTAAGTGTGCCTGCTGCCCAATGTTGCCTACACCCACGACTCCAGCTCGCAGTTTCGATTCAGCTGCCATCCTTTTAACAACTCCTCGTCTCATTTTTCTTGTCTAGAAAACGTTTGATTTTCGCGGTCTTGACAGTCTCTCATCATGCATACTCATTCCGCGTCCCGAGGCTGGTTTCCTGCACGGGGTTGTCCATCTAGAAAATCTAGGTTATTAATCTTAACACACTTTTGGCGCTTTATGATTGTTAAACTTGTAATCGATCAAGCAGGAGAATGGGTTGTGGATAGCGAAAATCTAACGGAGCGTTAACAAAAATAGCCGGGAGGTGAAAAAGGCTGGATCTTCCTTTACGGCGATAACGCCCAAGCAACAACACTAACTTGGAGGGATTCTGTGAATCACGCGAAAACAATCATGCCACTTATCGTTCTCCTGCTGCTGGCTGCCCTGGCGATGCCTGGAGCTGCACAGTACAACGAATCATCGCTGCTGGCCGAGAGAGTGGCTGCGGGCGAACTCCCGCCGGTCGCAGAACGGCTGCCTGATGAACCGTTCTTCGTCGGCCCCGGCACCCTCATTGCGGCCGAAGACTTGGAGTGGGAAGTGGGCCAATACGGCGGCACACTCCGAACAGCCCACAACACGCCGAACTTCAGCCCGGACGTTACTCAAGGAAACTTCGAAGGAATCCTTGATACGGCCGGGTTTGACATGACCACACTGAAGCCGAATTTCGTCCGCGATTTTGATGTCAATGAGGACAATACGGTTTTCACCTTCTATCTCCGCGAGGGGCTCAAGTGGTCCGATGGCGTCCCGGTAACGACTGAAGACGTTCGTTTCGTCTATGAGGATGTCTACCTCAATGAAGACATCTATCCTGTCTTCCCTGGTGACTACCGCAGTGGAGGAGCAAGCGACGGAACGCCGATGGAAGTGGAAATCGTTGACGAATACACCTTCGTCGTGAGTTTCGACCGCCCATATGGCGCTTTCCTAACTAAGTTGGGTATGCGTCACTGGCTGGGAATCAACGCGTTTTTCCGCCCAAGCCACTATTTGAAGCAGTTCCATCTAGACTATGCGAGTGCCGAGGAACTGGCACCACATTTGGACGAACAAGAGCTTGACATTGACGAGTGGTATAACCTTTTCACGGCAAAAGATGTCGGCCCTTGGGACACAACACGCTCGGAGGCCATCGGCTCGCCCTCCATCTATCCATGGGTCCGCGTTGAGTCCTCACCCGGAATTATCCGTATGGAGCGCAACCCGTATTACTGGAAGGTCGATATCGAAGGCAACCAGCTTCCGTACATTGACTACGTGGAATCCCATGAGGTTGTCGACATCGAAGCAATAACGATGCGTGTGATCACTGGTGAAGTCGACTTCCTTAGAGAAGCCGCCGGACTGCCGCGCATGCCGTTGTACCGCGAACACGCTGAGCGTGCTGGCATCGTAGCTACGCCGATCCGTCGAGTCCTGTCACCGACGAATATCATGATCAACTACACCTACGAAGATGAAGCTTGGCAGCAGGTCGCCGGCGATGTTCGTTTCCGGCAAGCCCTGAGTTTGGCCATCGATCGTGAAGAAGTTCTCGACAGCGTATACTATAATCTGGCATCTCTTCCTACCCTCGTCGCCGATGAGTTCAACCGCTATGATCCAGCTGCTGCCGAGATACTGCTGGACGAAATGGGGTTGGATGTACGAGACGCAGATGGCTATCGGATTGGTCCAGACGGCGAGACACTCAATCTTCACTTTGAGATTTTCGCCGGGATCCCCGAGACGGTACCTGCTACCGAGCTATTTATTGAATATCTGCGGGACGTGGGCCTGAATGCTACGATGCGAGATATGAGCTGGGAAATCTTCGCTCAACGGTCTGGAGCCAACGAACTCCAAATCACCGTCGGTTGGCTCCACCCTGGAAGCTGGCCCAACGTTTTGGACGATTATCCTCCGGGCACCTGGGGCTATGGACAGGAATGGGCTGTTTGGAACAATACTGGCGGGACGTCGGGCGTTGAACCGCCTGCCTGGATACGACGAGCCTTTGAGATCAGGGAAGCCAATAACGCTACCTTCCCTGGTTCGCCGGAAAACATCGCAGTCGGCGAGGAACTCACGCAGTGGGTGAAAGAATACCTTCCCTTCATCATCGTTGTTGAAGAGATGCGGCATCCACTGATCACGGCCGCAAATCTGCGAAACGTTGCCCAAACAGGGTACTCCATCCCGGCGTATATGCCGATGGAACAGATGTTTTTCGTCGAAGAGTAACTCGCGAAGCAGCCCGGTGTCTCCACCGGGCTGCTTTGTTTAACGAGCCAACTCCACCGCCAGATCATAGGCGAAAACAAGTTCATCGATGGAACAGTGGTCCTGGACGAAATGTGTCGTGCAGAACATCCAACGCTCATTTCGAAGGGTATCAAACACGCGGCGAATCTCTGATTCCAGGCGTTCCAAATCGCCGAACCCAATAGCCGTCTGCACGCACAAACCGCCCAGGAGCGCGAAGTCCCGACGGTAGTCATCCAGGTACCGCCGGTAGGACATGCCTGCTGACTCCTGCCAGGGATGCAGAACATCATAGCCAAGCTCCTTGATGCCGGGCAGAGCCGGAATTACATAGCCGTCTGAATGCAAGCTGAGAAAGCACCCCCGCTGCTTCACCCGGTCACAGAACACCTTGTGAAAGGGGTAAATGAGCTCTTTCCACATATCCAGGCTGAACAGCAGGCTCTTCTGCGCTCCCCAGTCGTCGGAAATGTGGATCATATCCATCCCCAGATCCATCATGCAGTCAGCGAACCCGCGATTCCACTCGGCCTGCCTCTGATACACCTCTTTAAGAGTCTCGGGATACAAGGCCAGATAGACCAGGTGATTTTGAATGCCGAACACCCCGTTGAGGCATTCGAAGATTCCGGGCGTCTGCACGTAGCAGAAACGGCCCCGCTGTTTCTGATGATGCTCCAGCTGAGCCCTGATGCCATCGTAGTTCTCACTTGCATCGTACGGCTGCATTGAGAGTTCTAGTGCCACCTCGGGAGTAATCTCGACCCCCTGCTCTCTCAGCTCCTTGAGAGCCTCTCGATCATAGGCATGTGGACCACCAAAGAGATGCGCCATGTCAAAGCGATAGTAATCTTCAAAGGCCTCGACAGATCCAAAGGCCTCGGTTAACTGTTCTTCCAGATTTGCCCTTACCCACCCGTAGACAGGAACGCTGCCTCGGCGTTCCCCACGGATCGTGCGTGCCACCAGATCTCGAGAATTCACGTGTTCGGTGCGAGGACTTCACCCTTCCCCCTTGTTCGATTTAGTATCGGCCTTGTTCCTGAGCAGTTTTCACCATGGCCAAGTAGTTTTCTGGTGGGACATTGGCTGTGATACTATGACAGGAGGCCAGTATGTAGCGCCCTCTTTTGCCTATATTCGCAATCAACTCACCAGCCTCCTGCCGGACTTCCTCCGGTGTACCGCGACTCAGCACACCGCCGACATCGAGATTGCCCACCAACGTAAGCGTATCGCCAAAGCGACGCTTCACTTCATGGATGTCCATCCCGTAGGGTTCAATCGGGTTCAAACCATCCATACCGACATCCAGAAGGTCCGGTATAAGCTCCCATATGTTCCCATCACTATGGAACAGGATAGGGATATCTCGTTCAACAGCCGGTTCCATGATCCTGGCAATGCGAGGCAGCCAGATCCTGCGCAGTAAATCTGGATGGAACAGCGTGCCGCTCTTGAATGCCACATCATCGCCTACATAGAAAAAGGTGAGATCATAGTCTACGAGTCGTTTCGAGACCTGCACGTAATACTCCGTCTGCAGTTCTAAAACGTCTTCGATCAAACCAAGGTCGTCGTACAGCAGATACATGAAGTCTTCAAAACCGAACAAGGAATCGTACGCGTGGGTCATGAAAGCGCCGGTCAGCACAAACAAGCCAATATCGGTTCCCGACACTGCTTTTTGGTACTTGTCCAACAGGGCAAACGTGTCCTCAGTCGCATCCGGCACCCTGTGCGACAGGCGGGCCAAATCCTCGCGAGTACGAATGCGATCGGTTAACAGCACCTCCCGCCCGGCCGTATCGGTTGTGTGGAATGGCGTAAAGTAGAAATTGAGGCCGATCACGTCCTGCCCTGTCTTCTGAGCAAAGTCCACGTACTCTTCAGGCGATAGACCTGCCAGCGTCGACGCAACCGAAGGTGGGCGTCCCAAAATATACTCAAGCGCGGGATTCTCGACGAGGACCTCGAACACCGGCACCCGGTCTGGGATGCGGCCTCGAAACACATCTGCCGTTCTCTGCTTATTTGGTCTTGCATAGGAATCCATGAAATGCCTTACCTCCCATACCGCCCATACTCATAGGCTGCTTCATACATAGCCACGACATTCTCTACTGGAGAATTGTCCTGCAGGGCATGCGTCGGCGCCAAACAGTAGCCCCCGCCCGGCATCATGATCTCTAGTGTTTCCCGCACATTTTGCCGCACGTCTTCCACACTGCCATAGGCCACCGGGCCAGCCGTTGATATGCACCCATGGAACGCTAAACGACCGCCGAAACGCTGCTTCAACTCCCGCGGATGCATTCCCGCAGCTTCCGGCTGCAGCGTGTCCACCACCGTGATTCCCATTTCAATAAAATCCTCATAGGCCCAACTACTGGCACCGCATGTGTGGATCATGACAGGCAGCTGGTGCTGCTTGGCCAAGTCCATGAAGCGTTCGTAGCGCGGTCGAATGTGTCGTCGGAAAAGCTCCATGCTGATCATAGGGGATTCCTGGGTCCCCAAATCCTCGCCCAGCCACAGAAAGTCAATGCCCCCCTCTGCTGCCTCCACAACCCGGCGCGTCAATTCGAATTGAATATCCATCCGGCGGTCAGCGAGCAGCAGGCCGGCGGGATCATCTGTCACAAGGTCGATCAGTGTCTGTTCCATACCGCGAAGAAACCCGTTGCCGTTTATGATATCGCCGAAACCGGTGCCCGCGTACACTGCGTACTCCTGCCGCTTCTCGCACTCCAGTTTCACCTGACTATAGTCATAGTCATCGGGAGAAGGCAGGGGCCACGCCGCCACTTCCTCTTCATCGGCATCCTGAAGCGGAAAGTCGCAGAAGTCCCAATACCCTCCTGTTTCGTGTTCTATCCAGCGGGTGTGAATTCCCCACAGCGGGTCCACTTTTCGATTGGGGAGCTCCTCATGGAGCAGCGGCCCTTTGTAGGGTGCCCTGACACCGCGAAAGTCAACTCCCAGCTTCTGCAGCAGCCCTTCGTTGTCGCCTGTCTCCAGGCCGTAGTAATCCAGCAGTCGCTGATGTATACCTGGGTTCGCTTGGTAGTTGATGGGTACTCGATCCGGTTCCCTATGGGCGAAAGCATTCAACACACGTTGTTTCGATGTCATCAACATTCTCCTTTTTGTCAGACTGCGGCAAAATGCCTGCAGGCGAAGGCATCGCCTCCGCCTGCAGACATGAAAGACCGAGAAAACAAACGTCATACTTAGGATGTGCAAGTCGATTTTCAAGAAGCCTTCATCAATGTTCGAAATAGTACTGCTCAGCAGCAAAAACAGCTGCCAGGGCAATGCCATCCTGCGCCACATTCCGCAGGTTACTGGGTGTGATCAGCAAGTCCGTCGCATCTTCCACAATCAAAATATACGGCACATTCTCGCTGTACCAGTCAAACAGAGAATCCACGGCAGCAATGCCTTCAGGGAAGTGCGGCACCGTTCGGATGATCTCTTCATGGATATCATACAGATCCATCACCCACTGGGGTGGTTCTTCCCCGGTTTCGCCGCCACTATTGTACCACAGCTCCCAAGCTCGTCCCCAAGCTGATTTCGGCAAATAGTCATCGGTGATGCTATCCCTCCAGCCCGGACGGTGAATCCAGAGGATGGTAGTCATTAGCTCGTTAGCGGCCATTCGCTGCCCGTGGAGCTGTTCACCAATCTGCCGCATGGACGCAGCCAAGCCAACATTCTGAAGGTGCTCTACCAGAAGCTCAGTAGCCAACAGCACTTCCGGAATCTGCTCACGCCGTGCCACTTCAATCGTCAAGTCAAAAGTTTGACCGTCCGGCCCGATCCGATAACCGTCCGCATCCCGAGCATCCAACCCCATCTCATCCAAGAGCTCTTCGGCTCGAGCTGGATCAAACTCACTGGGAATGACGGATGAGGGATAGGCCATGCCGAAATAGAGATTCTCAATCAACTCGTCGCGGTCAATGGCCAAACTGATCGCCTTACGGAAGCGAACGTCATGTACCACTTCACGCCACACATCGTCTTCAAAAGTGAGATTGAAGAACAGCGTAACTGGGTCCACGTGGTTGACCAGCGAGTGGATCGTGTAGCCGCCTTCTGCGCGATGCTCTTGATAGAACGCCATGCGATCGAGGCCGGCACCAGCTAGATAGTTAGCCTCACCCGTGATGGCCATCATGGTCATCAGTTCGTGATTCCCCACTTCATAAGACTCAACATAGTCAATGTACGGGAGCTGGTTGCCCTCCACGTCGACTTTAAAATAGTAGGGATTTCGCTCAAAGCGCAGGATCCCTTCCGACGACGGAACGCGAATCCAGGGATAAAGAGACGGAAAACCGATGGACTTGTCTCGCGTCAGATCCCAGTTGGGTGCGTCTTTGGCCAAAAACAGGCGGTACCACTCATCGGTTAACTCCTGCTCATCGAGCTCCGGCCGCAGATCCTCCAACGTCGTATAGCGGATATGGTACTGTTCTAGGTGATGACGCGGTTTGATGAGATCCGTATAGGCCGACCAACCCTTAATCGTGATCTCAGTCAGGAAGTTGCCGTAAGGCTCTTCGAACGAGATCTGGAACGTGTAGTCGTCCAAAACCTCCAAGACCATAGGTTCACCCGAAGCACGGCCGCCGGCGCGATACTTGCCAGGGAAGATCGGACTGATCTCTTCGTTTTTCATGACGTCTTCGTAGGCAAAAAGGACGTCCGACGTCGTCACGAATTCGCCGTCAGACCAGCGAAGGCCGCGGCGCAGATGGAACGTAAATACGGTGTTATCATCATTGACCTCGTAGTCTTCAAACACCCCGCCGATAATATTGCTCACACCGATACGAGGCGCGCTCAGCGCTGGTTCGTTGATCATGCAAAACACGTACGGATTCCATTCCGGGACGACGTGGGTCGTCTTTAAGATGCCGCCATACCGTCCTACCTGCCAATCAAGGTTTTCCTCCTCAATGAGAACACCGGGACCGACGACGAACGGAACTTCCGGAAGACGTTCTGCAAGCGGAGCCAATTGCCCTTGAGCCACCCGTTCAGCCAGCATCGGCGCCTCTTGATAGGAGGCTGCCTGCCCCATCGCGCCAAAAAGAAGCAGAAAACTGATCAAAATCACTGTCACACGGCCACTCATTCATCATACCTCCCAAAATTGTGTTAAACACGGCCAGCCTCCGTCGAACAAACGCCGCTGCCTCACCTCCCAGAAAATAACAACAATTAAGATGTTGCAGTGATAGATATAACCATTCCATAACTTTTCATGAATTCCTGCCTAACAAAAACTGACTCAGCAAAAATCGCTGAATCAGTCCATGACGTTCCGCTTGTTCATTTCGGTGCAGCCAAACCGATATACCGTCCGTATCCCTCGGACTCCAACTCCTCAAGGGGGATAAACCGCAGAGCTGCACTGTTCATGCAATAACGCAGACCGCCGGTATCAGCCGGACCATCCGGAAACACAT
>SLOG01000258.1 GCA_007132635.1 Limnochordia bacterium | reverse complement strand
GGCGAAAGAAGATGCCAAACGTGGTCAGATGTTCACTAAAATAGCTCGCCAGATTATGGTGGCAGCGAAGGAAGGTGGTTCTGATCCCGAGACAAACTTCAGATTGCGCCTGGCAATGGACAACGCGAAATCGGTCAATATGCCGAACGATAACATTGAGCGAGCTGTTAGCCGCGGAGCCGGCGATCTTGGTGGGGAAAACTATGAGGAAATTGTCTATGAGGGGTATGGACCCAATGGGGTTGCCATTCTTATGGATGCCCTGACGGATAACCGCAATCGCACCGCTAGTGAACTCCGTCACTGCTTTTCCAAATTAGGCGGGAATCTCGGTGAATCTGGGTGTGTGGCTTGGATGTTCGACAAGAAGGGCCTGCTCGTCCTAGAAAGAGAAGACATTGATGAGGACGAGTTAATGCTGGCGGCTTTGGAAGCAGGGGCTGCAGATGTTGAGAGTGAGGGTGACGTGATGAAGGTCATCACAGAGCCGACGGATTTTTCCGACGTGCGGTCGAAGTTAGAGAAGGAAGGCTTTTCTTTTCTCGCGTCTGAGATAACCATGCTGCCTAAGAATACCGTTGCAGTCGACGACGACGATCTAGCAGTTATAGAACGTTTGATCGAGTCGTTAGAGGATCTGGATGACGTGCAGCAGGTATACGCAAACTATATTTGAGACTGGGGTTCACGCCTTATACGTTAGCGCCTCTACCCACCTCGCAAGAGGTGTTTTCTATTCTCTGTCGAATGTATGTACTGTGTGAAGCGAAAGAGATGGTTCATGGTAAGGGGCGTGGTTGGTGATGATAGTTCTGGGGATTGACCCGGGTACGGCCATTACTGGGTACGGTGTAGTTAAGACGGACGGCCGTAACAGCCTAAAGGTTTTGGGCTTTGGAGCCCTTCGGACTCCAGCTAAGCAGAGTCCTGATCAACGACTGATGACAATATACGAACTCGTCAGCGAGCTCCTCAGGGAGTTCGCTCCAGATTGGATGGCTGTTGAACAGCTGTTCTTTAACCGAAATGTTTCCACGGCTCTCTCAGTGGGCCAGGCTCGCGGTGTCACGATCCTTGCTGCCGCTCATCAAGCGATTCCAGTGGCTGAATACACTCCACTGCAGGTAAAACAGGCCGTGACCGGACAGGGTCGAGCTCCCAAGGATCAAGTTGGCTACATGGTGCGGCTGCTGCTCAACTTGCCGGAGGTGCCAACACCTGATGATGTAGCTGACGCCTTGGCGGTATGTATCTGTCACGCATATATGGGACAAGGTTGGGGAGTGATGGCCAATGATCGCTATGCTGCGGGGAAACCTCGTTGATGTAGAGGCAAACACAGTAATCGTCGATGTCGGCGGCGTAGGGTATCAGGTCTATGCAACTGGGCAAGTGCTGACACAGCTGCCTAAGACTGGCGAACTACTGACAATACATACCTTTCTTTTAGTAAGAGACGATAGTATCGTCTTGTATGGATTTCAAAGCCCTGAAGAGAAGCGGTTATTTCAGAAGATAATCACTGTCTCCGGGGCTGGTCCAAAAACTGCCATTGCCCTTCTTTCGGCACTTAGGCCTCGGGATTTCGTCAGGGCGATTCAGCAAGGTGAACGCGGTAGACTTTTGACCGTGTCTGGTGTGGGTCGGAAAACAGCTGATCGCCTTATTCTTGAGCTTAGGGAGACGCTTGGAAGCTTCTTTGACGATGATTGGGGCGACGATGACCCGGAAATGCCGGATCCGGTCTGTGGGTTGGCTTCCGATGCTGTTGAAGCACTAACAGCGTTAGAGTATTCTGAGAATGAAGCGCAGTCACTGGTGGATGCAGCTCAACAGGAGCTGGGCGAGGCTCCTGTTGAGCTGCAGACCCTACTAAAAGCAGCGTTGGCGAAGAATCTGCAGAAGTGAGGTGTCCGGGGTGGATGAGGAGAGGTTGGTAAGTGGATGGAAGCGCCCAGATGACATGGATTTGGATACCTCTCTGCGTCCTCGCAGCCTACAGGATTATGTGGGTCAGAAGACCGTCAAAGATCAGATTGGACTATTTGTTACAGCCGCCAGACAGCGGGACGAGGCTCTCGATCATGTGCTTCTCTACGGACCTCCAGGACTTGGAAAAACTAGTCTGGCACACATCATTGCGAACGAAATGGGAGTCGGCATTCACACGACTTCGGGACCGGCTGTAGAACGCCAAGGCGATCTGGTAGCGATCCTGACGAATCTGCAGCCGAGAGATGTCCTTTTCATTGATGAAATCCATCGCCTAAATCGGACCGTAGAAGAGGTTCTCTACCCCGCCATGGAGGACGCAGCTGTGGATATCATCATCGGTAAGGGACCGGGGGCTCGATCTGTTCGATTGGATCTTCCGCCATTTACGCTTATTGGTGCGACAACTAGAGCCGGCCTTTTGACGTCACCCTTGAGGGATCGGTTTGGCGTCATCAACCGCTTGGAGTTCTATTCCAAGGATGAGTTGGCGATTATTGCTCAACGCGCCGCAGACATTTTGGGTATTGTGATCGATCAAGAAGGCGCTGCAGAGATTGCTCGACGAAGTCGCGGCACTCCGAGGGTGGCTAACCGCCTGCTCCGCCGCGTTCGGGATTATGCCCAAGTGCGTGCTGATAACGTCATAAGCTTGCCGGTAGCCCAGAAGGCCCTGGCTATGTTAGAAATCGATAACTCGGGATTAGATAAGACTGATCGCCTTCTTCTGACTACAATCATTGACGTCTTTCAAGGAGGGCCGGTGGGGCTGGATACTTTGGCCGCCGCCGTGGCCGAAGAGGCCAACACGATTGAGGATGTTTACGAACCGTACTTGATGCAGCTAGGTTTTTTACAGCGTACTAGTCGAGGCCGCATGGTGACGAATTTGGCGTATCGGTACCTCGGTATGGACGTGTCCGAGAACAGCGTAAAACCTCTTTAAAGGTAGGACGGAGAGGAGGAGGGTCTTTGTATAAGACGGAAGGAATCGTACTCCGCACACGCAATTTGGGTGAAGCGGATAAGGTGGTTACGCTGTACACAAAGACCCATGGGAAGGTAGCTGCTGCAGCCCGCGGCTCTCGCCGAGTCCGGAATCGACTCCTGGGTGTTACACAGATCTTTACGCATGGTCGGTACCTTCTTTTCGAGGGGAAGAGTCTTGACTCGCTCAGCCAAGGTGAGATCCTCCACTCCTTTCAGCCTCTGAGGGATGACTTGGATACAATGGCTCAGGCCATGTACATTACAGAGCTAGTGGATGTATTTGTTGAAGAGAGTGAACCTCACGTAGAGATTTTCCATCTGCTTCTTCAAACATTGCAGTCTCACACTGAAGACTTGTTTGTCCTGGCAGTCCGCGCCTTCGAACTCCGTCTTATGGCCCATTTGGGCTATCAGCCGCAGCTTGAGCTGTGCTTGAACTGTGGATGTATGCCGGAACAAGAACTCGTTTTCTCGCGCGAGGGTGGCATCCTGTGTTCCGATTGTCGAACGGAATATCCGCAGGCACTGCCGTTGTCCCGAGGGACTTGGCAGTTGATGCAGCGTTTACTTTTTTCAGATTGGCGTCGATTGTTTGTCTTGCGTCCCTCGCCTCAACACCTCCAGGAGCTCCAGGCCTGCCTGCGCCAGTACATTGACTTTCGCCTCGAGCGGCCGCTTCGCTCACTGGGTTTTCTAACGGACCTCCAGGTCTTTTGAGGGAATTTATTAGCGCTGGTTTGGTTAAGTCCCGGCTGCAAAAGTGGTTGCTTCACCTGAGATTGACACTGTGACGGCGATCTGGTATAGTTTTTGCAGCAGATTGCTCACTATATAACTGCATAATGAAGCTGTGATAAAGAGGATTACCTGTGGTTGACGGGTCAAAGCGAGTCCGGGAGGGTGGAACCGCCGAAGTTACCTTTCGTCCCTGATTTTTCGGGCGGAAGGTTTTTATTTTGCAGTCAGACGTTAAGAACGAGAATTGGGAGGTGGGTATGTGAATTTTCAAGAACTAATCTTGACACTGCAGGAGTTTTGGGCCGCAGAGAATTGCGTTATTTATCAGCCTTATGACACAGAGGTTGGGGCTGGGACAATGTCACCCGGAACGTTTTTAAAAGCTTTGGGGCCTGAGCCATGGAATGTAGCCTATGTGCAGCCATGTCGCCGTCCAACCGATGGTCGGTACGGGGAAAACCCTAATCGTGTTCAGCATTACTATCAATACCAAGTCATCCTGAAGCCGTCACCCGATGACGTTCAGGGCTTGTATCTGAAAAGCCTTGAAGCCTTGGGAATTAATCTTAAGAAACATGATGTGCGTTTTGTGGAAGACGATTGGGAATCGCCAACGTTAGGGGCATGGGGTCTGGGTTGGGAAGTTTGGTTGGACGGCCTTGAGATCACACAGTTCACATACTTTCAGCAGGTCGGCGGTATTGATGTTAAGCCTGTCTGTGCTGAGATCACGTACGGACTTGAGAGACTGGCGACATTTATCCAGGGAGTTGACAGCATTTTCGACCTGGTTTGGGTTGATGATGTGACATATGGTGATGTGTTTCACCAGAATGAATTGGAGTATTCGCGTTATAATTTCGAGGAGTCCGATGTTGGCAGTCTTTTCACTCTGTTTGATCTGTATGAAGCCGAGGCAACGCGGCTTATGCAGCGCGAACTGGTACTGCCAGGCTATGACTACGTGTTGAAGTGTTCACACACGTTTAATTTGCTGGACGCTAGAGGTGCCATAAGTGTGTCGGAGAGGGCGCGCTTTATTGGTCGGGTACGTAACTTGGCTCGTATAGCGGCGCAAGGCTATCTTGCCGAACGCGAAAAACTTGGCTATCCAATGCTGCAGCGCAGGAAGGGGGAAAAATAGATGAGGGATTTTCTGCTGGAGATCGGTATGGAGGAGATCCCGGCGAGTTTTGCGGCGCCAGCGTGTGAGGAGCTCCAAACGCGGCTGCAGGAAATGCTGGCCGCTAATCGGATTGGTTTCTCGTCAGTTGATACATTTCATACACCAAGGCGGTTGGCTCTGCGCGTATCGGACGTCGAGGAGCGACAGTCTGACCTCATTGAGGAGATCAAAGGCCCGCCGAAGCGGATTGCCTTCAAGGATGGTATGCCAACGAAGGCTGCTGAAGGATTTGCGCGCTCGCAGCAGGTGTCGTTAGATGACGTGCAGGTGCGCGAAGTTGATGGTGCCGAATACCTATTTGCCGCAAAGCATCAAGAAGGGAATGCGACGGCATCTGTCCTTCCAGAGATGCTTGGGCCTGTTATCTCAAATCTCTCGTTTCCCAAGACTATGAGGTGGGGAAACGGTTCGCTTCGGTCCGCCCGGCCCATTCGTTGGATTCTTGCCATTTTCGGGAGCGATGTGGTGTCGTTTTCGGTGGGGACTGTTCAATCGGGCGATTCCACCTTCGGACATCGGCAGCTGTCACCTGGGCCGCATCGAGTGGTCAATCCAGCGGAATACGAAGACATTCTGCGCCAAGCGTTTGTCATCGCCGACGCTAAGCAGCGTAAAACGATGATCCAAGACCAAATTCGGCTTGCAGCAGCTGAGTGCGGAGGCAAGGTGAGAGATGATCAACGCCTCCTGGCGGAGGTTACCAATCTTGTGGAGTATCCTACGGCGTTTGTCGGGTATTTCGACAGGTCATTTTTGGAAATCCCCCAAGAGGTTCTTATTACTACCATGCAGTCGCATCAGCGCTATTTCCCTGTGGTGGGCGAAACAGGCACCCTCTTAAACGCGTTTGTTGGTGTGCGAAACGGGACAGACGATTCCTTAGAGCTCGTCGCGGCTGGTAACGAGCGGGTATTGCGGGCGCGTTTGGCTGATGCCAAATTCTTCTGGGACGAGGACCGCACAATTCCTTTAGCCGATCGCGTGGAGTCTCTTCGTAGTGTTGTCTTCCAGGACGGTTTGGGTACCATGTATGATAAGGCAGAGAGGTTGGCTGAGCTGGCCGGTCAACTGGCCCCGTGGTTTGACAGCGAGGATCAAAAGTCAGTCGTTGAACGCGCTGCGTGGTTGGCTAAAGCAGATCTAGTGACGCAGATGGTCTTCGAGTTCCCGGAGCTGCAAGGTGTCATGGGCGGGAAGTATGCCCGGACTAGTGGAGAAGATGCGTCGACTGCGGCAGCCATCGGCGAACACTATCGACCGCGCTTTGCCGGCGACCTTGCACCTGCAACACTTGCCGGTGCCGTGGTGAGTGCGGCAGACAAGTTGGATACCTTGGCAGGCTATTTTGCTCTTGGGCGAGTACCGACCGGCTCTCAGGATCCGTTTGCTCTCCGCCGCCAAGCCCAGGGGGTCGTTCAGATTCTGCTTGAGCGACGCATCTATGCTTCTCTTACCCAGCTAGTGTCCCTAGCCCTCGAAAGGTATTCAGATCTCTTAACGGTTGACAGAGGCACGACAGCCGATAGACTGGTGAGTTTTCTCAAAGACCGGCTGCGAGGGCTGCTTCTGAACGCGGGCTGCCGGTATGATGTTGCAGACGCTGTTTTGGCTGGCAGCTCAGACATCGCACCTGAGATTTGGGACAAGGGGTTAACGCTTCAGTCTATGCGCTTTACTCAGCCGTTCCAAGACTTGATGACTGCATTTGAACGAGCGTCCAATCTGGCTGCCAAATCGCATGGGGACACTGTGGACCCTGGTCTATTGGCTGCTGCTGACCAAAAACTGTGGTCGACTCTGACAGAGCTTGAAACCATCGCTCAACGCAAGCTGCGCGAACGCGACTATACTGAAGCAATAGTCGTTTTGGCGGGGCTGAAACCCTCAGTCGATGAGTTCTTTGCTGCAGTCATGGTCATGGACAGTGATCCTGCCGTGAGAGCCAATCGACTGGCGATGCTGCAGAAGATCGTCACCATTACAAAACAGATTGCGGATTTGCGGCAAATTGTTATGGATATGTGAAAAATTCCACATGGGGGAGGGATCCGTGGGCCAACCAAGAATTATAATGTTTGGTTATGCGTACGACACGTTCTTACATTAAAAACCGCATGCAGTAAGCTTTTCAGTGAAAGGGAGGAATAGTCTATGGGCACCAAATGGGTATATTTCTTTGGTGGTGGCAAGACGGACGGGCAGTCTGGAAACAAGAATCTTGTCGGCGGCAAGGGAGCGAATTTGGCTGAGATGGTTGATCTTGGTATTCCAGTGCCGGCAGGTTTCACGATTTCGGCAGATGCTTGTATTGAGTTCTATAATAACGATGAGCAGTGGCCGGCCGGACTGGATGAACAGGTCACCGAGAATATCGCAAAAACTGAGGAAGTCATGGAAGGGACATTCGGCGACAGCAGCGATCCGCTGCTCTTGTCTGTTAGGTCGGGGGCTCGTGTTTCTATGCCGGGCATGATGGATACCGTGTTAAACTTGGGCCTCAATGACGAGACTGTCAAGGGATTGGCGGAGAAATCTGGCAATCCTCGGTTCGCCTATGACTCTTACCGGCGTTTTATCCAAATGTACGGCGACGTTGTTATGGGTGTTGAACACCGCTTTTTTGAAGAAGCTTTGGAAGAGGTCAAAACGAAAAAGAACGTGGAACTGGATACGGAACTCACAGCCGATGACATGCGGGAGTTAGTGGAAAAATACAAGGACGTGGTTCGCCGCGAAGCTGGAAAGCTCTTCCCGGAGGATGCGCGTGAGCAGCTGAATGGTGCTGTGAATGCGGTGTTTAGTTCATGGAATAATCCTCGTGCTATTCGCTATCGCAAGATGAACGACATTCCTGGTGAGTGGGGCACTGCTGTAAACGTGCAGACGATGGTATTCGGAAACATGGGTGAAAACTCGGGTACCGGTGTGGCTTTCACACGGGATCCCTCTACCGGCGAGAACGTATTCTATGGTGAATACTTAATGAATGCCCAAGGTGAGGACGTCGTTGCCGGCATCCGGACTCCGCAGCCCATTAAGACTCTTGAAGACGCAAAACCCCACATCTATAAAGAGCTAGTCGATATCTATCAGAAGTTGGAGAAGCACTATAGGGATATGCAGGACATTGAGTTTACGATCCAGGAAGACAAACTCTATATGCTTCAGACCCGAACGGGCAAGCGTACAGCCGCCGCGGCTGTTCGTATGGCGGTAGAGATGGCCGACGAGGGCCTCATAGACAAGAAAACAGCGGTTATGCGTGTCGAACCGGCGCAGTTGGATCAGCTCCTGCACAAGAACATCGACCCGCAAGCCACTTTAGATGTCGTTGCGAAGGGCCTGCCGGCATCGCCGGGAGCAGCCGTGGGTCGCGTTGTGTTTAACGCTGAAGACGCTGAAGAGTGGGCTGAACGTGGAGAAAAAGTGATCCTTGTCCGAACCGAGACTTCTCCCGAAGACATTGGTGGTATGGATGTGGCTGAGGGTGTTTTGACGTCCCGTGGGGGCATGACTTCCCACGCAGCCGTTGTTGCCCGGGGCATGGGTAAGTGCTGCGTGGCAGGATGCGGCGACGCAAAAATAAGTGAAGCGAACAAGATCATGACTATCAATGGTCATGAGGTTAAAGAGGGAGACTTCATTACTCTAAACGGCACTACAGGTGAAGTCGTTCTAGGTGAGGTAGAACTGATTGAACCGCAGCTGACAGGGAGCTTTGGAGAGTTGATGGAATGGGCTGACGAGTTCCGCACCCTGGGAGTTCGGACGAATGCCGATACACCTGGTGACAGCGAGACAGCACGCAGTTTCGGTGCAGAAGGAATAGGCCTCTGCCGCACCGAGCATATGTTTTTCGAAGGTGACCGCATTCGAGCCGTTCGCCAGATGATTCTGGCAAAAGACACCGAGGGCCGAGAAAAAGCGCTTGCCAAACTTCTTCCCTATCAGAAGGGCGACTTCGTTGGGATTTTCCTTCATGGC